>JAGLUN010000065.1 GCA_023134705.1 Candidatus Omnitrophota bacterium
TCAAATGCATTTTTCCGGTTAAAATATATTATTTCTGAAATATCTTATTCAAGCATCGGGGGTCAAGAATCAAGTATCGCGTAGCGCGTATCGCGTATCAAGTATCGAGGATCGAGGATCGAGGATCAAGCATCGAGCATCTAGGATCCAGTATCTACTCTTACAATTACCCTCCACCTGCCACCGCCCTATCTCTCCCGCTTCTTAACCTCTTTAGGCTTATATAAAAGTTTCCAAGGGTGGGCCTTTAATTCGTCAATCAACTCTTCTGTCTTTATATATAAAGAGTCGTCATAAATAAATCGACCGACAGTCCCTTTTTCTTCCTTAACTCCTCTTAAAACTTCCTGTAAATACCCGCTTGCCAGCTTCATATTTAAGACTATATCTTTTAGAGATTCTTTGAATTCCCCTTCTTTTATAAAATCATCAAGTTTTATCATAGTATCATGGAAAGAAGACATAATATTGAATAAAGGAGCAGATGATATGCCAACAGCTTCATCACCCTCCTTGAAAAACTCGCCGTCGTTCTTTGTTCCGACAGGAACAACCTCCAAGTATTTTTCGCCAAACAGGCTTAAAGCGTTAATAAAAAAAGTGGAATCTTTCGGAATCAGGATTCCTTTTTCTATCTTCGCATAAACGTAAACTGATGTTTCACCATCTTTTTTTTCAACCTTTACTTTCTTCACTTCCCCTACATCTACACCGCAGAATCTTAGCGGAGAAGCCGGTCTCAAACCTTCGGCAAACGCAAATTTTATTTTTATACCGTAACTTCCCTTAAAAAAAGACATCTCCCGGATAGATATGGCAGCAATAAAAATAATAACCATGGCTCCGAGCAAAAATATGCCGACTTTTATCTCGATAAGATACTTTCGTATATCTAATATCATTCTTTTCATTCTTTGCCTCCTTCAATAAAACTTAATATTGCCAAAAACTCAGACCACAGAAACCACAGAGGTTGTTTAAAATTAAAGGGTTATGGAACACCCCACGGGGCAAGCTCGTGGTACCTTCCTCCGAAGGCGGATCCGCCTTCGGGATTGCTCATTTTGTGACATCCGCCTTCGGCGGATAAAAAAATGTTTTTCCTCTGCCTCTGTGTCCTCTAAATTATTAACCGCTTTATCCCATCTTTTAATCTGTTTACATTAAAATTAATGATTAATCCTGCTCTTTTTTCCATTGCCCTTAAATATGTCAATAACTGGGCTTCATCTATTTTGTTAATCGCCTCTACCGCCTTTAACTCAACTATAACCTGGTTCTCTACTAAATAATCAATCCTATTATTTATTCCCTCTGTGACCTCTGTGTTTCTTTCATATCTTTTTTATATGCTATTAGCCATTTGCCATTAGCTATTTCTATACTTCCATCTCCTTTATCGGTCCGGTAGACGTCCCGTTTATGAATTGGATAACCCGTTCATCCTTAATAGTCTTTAAATCTTCTTTTGTCCCATCAAAAATTATCCTGCCTTGAAGTAAAAATGCGCACCTCTGCGCTATCGCAAGCCCGACGTTTAAATCATGAGTAACCACTAAAGTAGTTATAGAAAGCCGCTGATGTAAATCTTTAATAAGGGAAACTATCTTATCCACGGATATGGGATCAATCCCGGTAGTGGGCTCGTCATAAATAATTATTTTTGGGCGGTAAATTACTGCCCTGGCAATAGCTACCCTCTTTCTCATCCCCCCGCTTAGCTCGTGAGGATACAACTTTTCTATATTTGCAAGAGCAACCATTTCCAAAGCGGATTTTACCGCACTGGCAATCTGTTTTTTAGTTAAATTTGAGTGCTGATAAAGAGCAAATCCCACATTCTCTTCAATTGTCAGAAAATCAAAAAGCGCGCTGTTTTGAAAAACCAGGCCGAATTTTAACCTTATTTTATCCAATCTTTTTCTGGTTAAATGAGTTATATCCGCGTTTTCGATAAATATTCGGCCGGAATCAGGCTTAAGCAAGCCAATTATAGTTTTAAGAAGAACTGTTTTACCCGCGCCGCTTCGTCCTAAAATTAAGAATGCTTCTCCTTTGTTCATCCGAAGATTAACCATATCCAAAACCTTTTTGCTCTCAAACTTTTTACAAAGGTTCTCTATCCTAATGATACTCATACAAATACAAAATAAAATAAAGCTGTAAGGATGCAATCAAATACAATAATCAGGAAAAAAGATTTCACTACCGACTGAGTCACGACTTTTGCCACGTCAGAAGAAGATAAAGGTCTTAATCCCTCAAAACAACTTACCGAAGCAATTATTGCCGCGAAGCAAAAACTTTTAAGAAGGCCGGTACCCACATCTTTATATTTTAAGGCGTCAAAAGTCATGCTAAAGTAAAAATTAAAAGGAATCGAAAACTTCGTCGCGCCTACGGCGTAACCTCCAAGAATACCTAAAAAATCCGCATATATGGTTAAAAGCGGTAAAGAAAAAAGGAAGCCGACAAATTTAGGCACAACAAGATAATCCACAGGATTAACGGCAAACGATTCCAAGGCATCAATTTGCTCACTTATTTTCATCGCGCCTATGCCCGCGGTAATAGAAGCACCGCTTCTTGCTGCCACAATTAAAGCTGTTAAAACCGGCCCCAATTCCCGGGTTATCGAAAGTGCTACTAAGGCCGCGATATAAATTTCTGAGGAAAATTTTTTAAGTTGATAAGCAGTTTGGAAAGCGACAATTACCCCTATAAAAAAAGATATTAATGTTACAAGGAATAAACTGTCTACGCCGACGAAAGTAATTTCTTTGGATACTGACCGAAAAGTCCTCTTGTGGGTAAATAAAAAATAAAAAATATCCTTTACAAAAATCCCCAGTCTGCCAGTATAGCGAAAAAGGAACTCTATGCCTTTAATAAAGCTCATAACAAAACGATACAAAATTAGAACCAGCTCTAAATGATAAAGCAGCTTCTATCCAAAAATTAATTCTTCTCCTTTCCTCCTGACAACTATCTTAGTCAACTCATCAGGATTTTTCTCCTTCGAAAGATTGCCTTTAATAATTTCTTCCGCCAGGGGATCTTCTAAAAACCTTTGGATTATCCGCTTTAAAGGCCGGGCACCGAAAGCAGGATCGAATCCTTTATCAATAAAGAAACCCTTGGCTTCGGAAGTGAGTTCAACGTAAGCTCCTTGTTCTTTCAATCTTTCATTAAGATAACTAAGTTCAATGTCCACAATTTTATCCAAACTCTCTTTATCCAACGGCCGAAAAACTATCACTTCATCAAGACGGTTCAAAAATTCCGGTTTAAAAGTCTTTTTAATCTCTTCAAGAAGAAGAGACTTCATCTCATCATAACTAATGTCTTCGGTTATAGTTTTAAATCCCAGGGAACCTCGCTTGCGTATAATCTCCGCGCCCACATTAGAAGTCATAATTAAAATAGTATTCCTAAAATTTACTTTTCTGCCAAAACTATCGGTAAGACGCCCTTCCTCTAATATTTGCAAAAGGAGGTTAAACACATCCGGATGAGCCTTCTCAATTTCATCCAAAAGTACTACTGCATACGCCCGTCTCCTTACTTTTTCTGTAAGCTGTCCTCCTTCTTCATAACCAACATACCCGGGAGGCGCTCCTACAAGACGCGAAACATTGAACTTTTCCATATACTCACTCATATCCAACTGAATAAGCGCCTCTTCATCACCGAAGATAAACTCCGCTAAAGCTTTTGCCAGAAGGCTTTTCCCGACTCCGGTCGGTCCCAAAAATAGAAACGAACCTATCGGACGTTTTGGTTCTTTAATTCCCGCTCTTGCCCGCCTGATTGCTCTGGAAATATAAGAAATCGCTTCGTTTTGTCCGATAACGTTAGAAGAAAGTTCATTCTCGATATTTAAAAGCTTTGCTGATTCCTTCTCTTCCAAACGGTATATAGGAATACCGGTAATTTGAGAAATTAACTTGGAAATATCCTCCTCATTAACCATCGGAACAAACTGATCTCTCTCTCTGCTCCAATTTCGCCTGCCATTCTCTAATTTAAGACGGACCCCTTTTTCTTCATCTCTTAATTTTGCCGCTGCTTCAAAATCCTGTTGTTTTATGAAAGCTTCTTTTTCCTTCACAAGCTCATTCAACTTATTTTCCATCTCATGAATTTCTTTCGGTAAGGTTAATACGGCTAAACGCGCTCTTGATCCGGATTCATCAATTAAATCAATAGCTTTATCCGGCAAAAACCGGCCGGAAATATAACGGTCAGAAAGCTTTGCCGATGCCTCTAAAGCTTTATCGGTAAATTTTACCCGGTGATGAGCCTCATATTTATCCCTTAAACCTTTTAAAATTTCAATTGTCTCACTTACCGTGCTGGGTTCAACAACTATATGCTGAAATCTCCTTTCCAAAGCCGCGTCTTTCTCAATATGCTTTCGATATTCATCCAAGGTGGTTGCTCCAATACATTGAATTTCTCCTCGTGATAAGGCTGGTTTCAAAATATTGGAAGCGTCAATCGCGCCTTCAGCGGCTCCCGCGCCTACAATTGTATGCAATTCATCGATAAAAATAATTACGTCTTTAGACCGTTTTATCTCCTCCATCACTGCTTTTATTCTTTCCTCGAATTGCCCCCGGTATTTTGTCCCGGCAACCATCAAAGCCAAATCTAAAGCAATAATCCTTTTATTCCTTAATATTTCAGGAAGATTACCCGCGACAATACTCTGGGCAAGCCCTTCGGCAATAGCTGTTTTCCCTACACCTGCCTCACCTAAAAGCACAGGGTTATTTTTTGTTCTCCGTGAAAGTATCTGAATTACCCTTTCTATCTCCATTTTTCTCCCAATAACCGGATCAAGCTTACCGTCCTTTGCTAATTTAGTAAGATCCCGGCCAAACGAATCTAAAGCCGGAGTTTTTGAAACGACAGGACTCATCTCCCCTGCGGAATGCATACCACCTAAAAGAGCGGAGATCTCATCCCTTACTTTATCCAAATTCACACCCAAACGATAAAAAATCTGGCTGCCTAAACCTTCTCCTTCTCTCATAAGGCCCAAAAGAATATGTTCGGTGCCGATATAATTATGACCTAAGGAACGGGCTTCTTCAGCCGCTAACTCCAAGGACTTTTTTGCCCGGGGAGTAAAAGGAACATCACCGATCACAGAAGAAACTCCGCCAGGAGTAATTAACTTTTCTACCTCCATTCTTAACTTATCCAGATCAAGATTTAAATTCTGCATTACCGCGCAAGCAACCCCTTCACCCTCCCTTATAAGACCCAGGAGAATATGTTCAGTACCAATGTAATCGTGATTGAAACGTCTCGCTTCTTCCTTGGCTAATACTAAAATTTTTCTTGCTCGTTCGGTAAAACGGTTAAACATATTAATCCCTCCTATATATAGTATATATTGACTTCAATCCGCAAGATTCCCTTTTAATTTATGCCTCAAAAAAACAGCTCTTATATAGTCTCTTTCTTTTTCCCCTAAAATTCTGCCTTCTATTTTCTGCAAATGAGCTGGCTGAATCACGATAAAAAGATTATTTATCAAATTTGTTTTAATTCTTTTAATTATACCTAAATCTAGGCCTAAACGCAATAGAGAAAGATGAGAAAGAGCCTCTTTAGTCGTAATCAAGCGTGCAGTTCTTAAAATGCCTAAAGCCCTCCAGACACTATCTTCCAAGTTATTTTTATGTTTCTTCAACAAAACTTCCCTTGCTGATTCCTCCTGCTCCTCTATTTGGACAACTATCCCATAGAGATTATCTATAAGTTCTTTCTCAGAAAGTCCCAGACTTACCTGATTAGAAATCTGAAAAAAGTTACCCAGGGCTTGTGTTCCTTCACCAAATAATCCCCGGGCAGTAAAAGAAAGTTTTGTCAAAAGCTCAAAAATTTTATTGATCCGTTTTGTAAGGATCAACGCCGGCAAATGCAGCATGCATGACGCGCGTAAAGCTGTTCCCACATTAGTAATGCAGGAAGTAAGATAACCTATATCCGGCAAAAAAGCAAAGGAGATTTTCTCGCTTAAAACATCATCCACCCTATTAATAAGACGCCACATCCTTTCTAAATCAAAACCTGGAAGAAGAACCTGCAATCTTATATGGTCTTCCTCATTTATCATCAGGGAAAGCTTTTCATCTAAAGATATAATCAAACCCGTCCCCCGAAGATCAGTCATATGCTCCTGGCTGACAAGATGCCGCTCTAAAAGAAATTGCCGGTCTAAAAGATCCAGTTCGTCCATTTTTACAAAAATAGCGGGATTAAACTCCTTCACCTGCGGATAAATCTCTTTTAACTCCTGCAAAATTTTTTCCTTTTGCTTTATATTCGCCCGCGCAGGAAAAGGATAATCTTTTATATTCCTTGCCAGCCTTAAGCGTGAAGAAATCACTATTTGCGAACGGAAACCTTTGAGGTTCAACCATTTTTTTTTATTCTTTAGGAAATCTTCAAACATATCACTTTTCATCCCGTTTTTTTTCTATTTCCCGTATTTGATCTCTTATTTTTGCCGCTTCTTCATATTCCTCCAACTTTACGGCCCGTGAGAGCCTATCTTTTAATTCCCGCATCTTCTTCTCAAAAAGAAACATTGGCTCTATCTGCTGGGGGGACTTTCCCACATGTTGCACAGAACCATGGATCTTTTTAAAAAGCGGCAGCAGCTTCCTTTTAAAAGTCTCATAACATCTGCCGCATCCTAATCTTCCCTTTTTTTTAAATTCTAAAAAGGTCAAACCGCAGAAAGGACAAGACAGAAAATTTTTTTCTTCCGGCTCTCTTTTTTCAACCAAGCCGGTCAGAAAATCAGAAAAACTTAACTGGTCTTTAAACTCTTCTGTTTTTAAATTTGAACATTCCTGGCATAGATGCAGCTCTACCACTTTATTACCGACAATTTCAGTAAGATGAATCGTAGCTATATTTTTGTGGCATAAATCGCACAACATAATCAAACCTCAAACTATAAGATGCTTGATGCTGGATCCTCAATCCTAGATCCTAGATCCTCGATCCTAGATCCTCGATACGCAATACTACTTTCGCCTACAGGCTATATTCCACTCCGTCTTTATGAGTCAGTTTCCTGAACTCTTTTAATATCCGTTCTGTGATTTTTCCGGGTCTAGCGTCACCGATTTTTCTTCCGTCAACTTTCACTACCGGGACAATCTCCGCTGCTGTACCAGTCAGGAAACACTCCTCACTTATATAAAGCTCATGACGGGTAATAACATGTTCATGCGCGGGAATTTTTAATCTTTTCGCGATACTTAAAACCGTATCCCGGGTTATCCCCCTTAAAGTACCCATACACTGAGGAGGAGTATAAAGCTCACCATTTTTAACCGCGAAAATATTATCCCCCGTGCATTCCGCGACATAGCCTAAATGATCAAGCATTAAAGCTTCCTGGCAGCCTGAATTAATTGCTTCTATTTTTGCCAAAATATTATTCAAATAATTTAAAGATTTAATTTGGGGATTTAAAGCCTCGGGTAGATTTCTTATAGTAGGAACAGTAACTATCTCCATCCCCTTCTTGTATAATTCCCGGGGATAAAAAACTATTTTATCAGTAATAATTACTATTGTTTGATTACCTTTACATTTTCGAGGGTCAAGCCCCAAATCCCCTTCCCCCCGGGAAACAACAATCCTAATATAACCATCTTTTAACTTATTTGCTTTAAGCGTCTTTATTACCCCGGCAATAATTTCTTTTTTAGAAATAGGGATACTTAAGACTATGGAATGCGCTGACTCAAACAACCGGTCAATATGCTCCTTTAATTTAAAAACCAGTCCGTTATAAGCCCGGATACCTTCAAATACCCCGTCCCCATAAAGATATCCATGGTCAAAAACAGAAACTTTCGCATCTTTTTTATCTACTACTTTCCCGTTTAAATAAACTTTCATAGTGCCTCCATTCTTTAGAGTGAACATTGTCAAAAACTCAAACCACAGAGAAAACCTTTATGCTCTCTGTAACTTCATTTAATCTCTCCAGCCTCAAGGAATAAAGTTCTTTTCGCCCGCCTGGCTAACTGCAGATTATGCGTAACCAACACTATTGTTTTATTTTTTTCCCGGTGCAATTTCTCTAAAAGTTCGATCACCCTGACCTGAGAGTCTTTATCCAGATTCCCGGTGGGCTCATCACAAAGGATAACTTCCGAATCATTTACCAAAGCCCTTGCGATAGCCACCTTTTGCTTTTCCCCTCCGCTTAATTGTGAAGGAAAAAAATTACCTCTTTCTTCTATTCCTAAATATTTTAGCAATATTCGCGCGTTTTTTAAAGCAGATTTCCGCGGTTTCAGGAAAGAAGCTAAGGCAACGTTTTCCAAAACATTTAATTCCTCAATAAGGTGATAAAATTGGAAAACAAACCCGATTGTCTTATTCCTCCACAAGGCAACATCTTTATCTTTCATTTTATAAATATTCTGTTTCTTAAACATCACTCTTCCTTGAGTCGGATGCTCTAACCCTCCCAGGATATGAAGCAGTGTGGATTTACCCGCGCCCGAGGGACCAACGATAGCCAGATAATCATTAGGCATAACAGAAAAAGATATATCTTTCAACACACATACAATTCGTCCTGCCTCGCGATAACTTTTCGTTAAAGAGGCAACTTCTACTAATTCATTCATAACGCAACGCCTCACAGGGAGAAAGTCGTGACGCCCTTAAAGCCGGTAACAAGCTGAAAACGTAGGAAAGAAGTAATCCTAAAAACACAATTAAACTTATTTCCCGGTAATTTATCGCTATAGGCAGGTACTCTATGCTGTATATCTCGGGTAACTTTATAAAAGGATACTTTTTTAATATAAAACATAAACCTAACCCCAGAAAAGAACCGGAAATTACTCCAATGGTTCCCAGAAGTAATCCCTGCAGGCTAAAAATGGTTAAAATTTTTCCCTTGGTAAAGCCTAATGATTTCAAAATTCCGATATCTTTTGTCTTTTCTACTACCTTAATTGTTAAAATTGCGAAAATAACAAAAGAAGCAACCACAGTAATCAAACTTACAAGGATAAAAAACACTATTTTTTCCAACTTAAGGGCGGAAAATAAATCTCTATTTGATTCCATCCAGGTATTTATAAATACGCCTTGAGAAAAATTATTTTTGATCTTCTTCTTTAATCTATCCGCGGCAAAAGGTTCATCTAGCCTTAATCCCAAAAAACTGAGGTAATTGGGAGACAAACTTTTAACCTTGTTAATATCCGTAATAACATAGTAATTATCAATATCATAAAGCCCTACTTTGAAAAAACCGGCGATTTTCTCCTCTTGAACCTTCAATCTTTTCTTTAACGGATAAAAACTTATCGTTTCACGAATATAATATTTTTCTTTTAAGGATTCTCCCAGAAAAAAGCCGTCATTCTTAAAATCACAGGTCAAATACTGATAAAAATATTCTCTTTCCTTAGCATCCCTCAGATCAATACCCTTAACTACTAAGGGGAGAATCTGACTGCCGAATTTAGCAAAAATCTGGGTCTGAGTGACAAGAGAAACAATCTCTACCTCGTCCCATCCCTCTAATTCCGCTTTAATACCCGGCAGTTCTTCCCGGTCAAAACTTTCTATAGTAAGATGATAATTAAATTTCATGAGTCTCGCCATTAAATCCCGTCCAAAACCGTTCATTACGGAAATTACCACAATTAGCGTGGCTACCCCTATGGCAATCCCCATGCAGGAAATTATGCCTATATAAGAAAGATGCTTTGCTCTTCCCCGGAATAAATAACGCCGCGCTAAATAAAATTCAATCATCAGATACTTCCCCTAAAAATAACCTGATTCTTTCGTATTTAATATGCACTCATCCCTTAATCATAATTTATTCTTTTCCTTTTTTTGCCGCTACCGGGGCAAAGGTTTAAGCAGAGGAAAAAGAATTACATCTTTTATCGAAGGCTGATTAAGAAGGACCATTACTAATCTATCTATGCCTATACCTAAGCCGGCAGCGGGAGGCATACCGTATTCCAAACTCAGGAGAAAATCTTTATCGATTTTTTTCGGGAGTTCTTCCTCAACTTCTAACTGTTCTTTGAACCTCGCCGCTTGCTCTACAGGATCATTTAACTCCGAATAAGCATTAGCGACCTCTAATCCGGCGACAAATAATTCGAAGCGCTCTACTAAAAAAGGATTATCTTTTTTCTTTTTAGCCAAGGGGGAAGTCCAGGTAAAAAAATCGATTATGAATGCCGGTTTGTCTTCGGGAAAATTTTTTTCAATTAATTCCTCGGTAATGTTTAAAATTTGCGTGCGGGTAATTCCTTTCGGCAATTTTAACTTTTTGGTAATCTTTTCCAACATTACTTCCTGTGAATCATCAGATTCAATACCGAACTCCTGTTTGAATAATGCGGCGAAAGAAATTCTCTGCCAAGGAGGGGTAAAATCTATTTTCTTACCTTGATACTCAATAATCAAAGATGAATGTATCTCTTGCGCGATGACTGAAAATAAATCCTCACAAGTCTTCATCATATACTCATAGTCATGATAAGCGCAATAGGCTTCCAGCATAGTAAACTCCGGCGAATGCCGGGTAGAAACCCCTTCATTCCGAAAGCTTCTGTTTATTTCGTACACTTTATCCATACCTCCCACTAACAAACGTTTAAGATAAAGTTCCGGCGCTATCCTCAGATAAACATCACAATCAGTGGCGTTATGATGGGTCAGAAAAGGCTTACCCGCTGCTCCCCCGGGGAGAAGATGAAGCATTGGTGTTTCCACTTCAAGATATCCCTGCTTATTAAAAAAATTTCTGATAAGAACGGATATTTCAGAACGTTTCGTAAAAACATACCTGCTTTCAGGATTAGAAATTAGATCAAGATATCTCTGCCTATACCTCACCTCTACGTCTTTTAACCCATGCCATTTCTCAGGCAGGGGCCGTAAAGCTTTTGAAAGCAATTTCAATTCTTCGACAAAAATCGTTTTCTCGCCGGTACGGGTTTTAAAAAATTTTCCCTTTATTCCGATAATATCTCCAATATCTAACTCCTTAAATAACTGATATTGATCATTTAAGGTATTACTCTGCGCGTAAATTTGCTGCTTCCCGCTCCAGTCGCTTATATGAGCAAAACTTGATTTCCCGTGTTCTCTTTTACTGATTAACCTGCCCGCGGAATACACTTGTTTTTCTTCCTCAAACTCATCCAAAATATCTTTTATCGAAAGAGGCTTATTAAACTTATTTTCTAAAAATGGATTCCCAAACTTCTGGTTGATCTGTTCGAATTTCTCTGAATATTCCATAAATGCTCCTTATTTACCCCCGTTAGAGAAAGCCACCGATTTTAATCCCACAGGGATAGACCTTCCTATACCTAATTAAGGAAGGGTCTAATCGATGGTCATTACCAATTACCTAATTATCCGGTTAACCCAAATAATGCAGTTAGCATTATTTGCCCGTAGGGTCGACTCCAAATTTTCCGCAGGAAAATTTGGAAAAGTCGAGGTTACCATGGAAAAATGCAAAG
>JAGLUN010000066.1 GCA_023134705.1 Candidatus Omnitrophota bacterium
AAATTTGGAGTCGACCCGTGCGAAGCCTGCCCGTTAGGGCATACGGGCAAATAATGCTAACTGCATTATTTGGGTTAAATGAATTAAAAATAAATGACTTCAATAAATTTATCTTTAAAATATTTCCTTAAATTGTATGTTTTTGTTGGACCGGCAAAATGCTACTGGATTTTCCCGGTTTTGCAGCCTGATAAGAGTTTTCACGTGAAAACTTCCGCAAAAACGTAATGTTTATAAGGATTTTTAGGTCTACCTTAAAAAATGGCTAAAATTATAGGTGTTTGTAATCAGAAAGGGGGAACCGGGAAAACAACGACAGCAATAAATATAAGTGCTTTTTTTGCCTTGGCTGGAGAAAGAACGCTTCTTATAGATATGGATCCGCAGGGCAATGCTACCAGCGGCGTAGGAATAGAATTAGAACAAAGACCTTCTATTTATGAAGGCCTTCTGGAAGGGAAAAACCCGCGAGAAATTATTCTTTCTACTTCCTGGCAGAATCTTCAATTAATTCCTTCCTCAATATCTCTTACCGGAGCAGAAATAGAACTGGTCCATTTAGAAGAAAGAGAGAACAGATTGATACGGTTCCTGGAGATGATACGGTATGATTTTGACTATATTATTGTAGATGCGCCTCCGTCTTTAGGATTGCTTACTGTTAATGTTCTTGCAGCCTCAGACAGTATCCTTATTCCCATTCAGTGTGAGTATTATGCTTTGGAAGGTGTATCTAAACTGGTAAATACTATAGAGCTAATAAGAGAGCACTTAAATCCTCAATTAGAAATTGAAGGAGTGCTTCTTACTATGGCTGATTTTCGGACACGTCTTACTTTACAAGTGATAGAGGAGGTAAAAAAATTTTTTAAAGAAAAAACATTTACTACAATTATTCCCCGCAATATAAAATTAGCTGAAGCCCCCAGTTTCGGTAATCCTATTCCTTTTTATGATTGGAATTGTATAGGCACAAAAGCTTATTTAAATCTTGCGCAGGAAATATTAAAAAGAAAAGTAGAAATTTCTTTTCCAGCAAATTTGGTAAAGGAGGGGAGATAGCAATGCAAAGAAGTGTTTTAGGTAAAGGATTGGATGTTTTGATTCCTAAAAAGGTTAATTTGAATAGCAAAGGTCTTCTTTACTTATCTATAGAGCAGATAATTCCTTCTTGTTTTCAACCCCGTCAGAAAATGGATCTAAAGGAACTAGAAGAGCTTACTTTTTCTATTAAAGAAAAAGGGATTATCCAGCCGCTTTTAGTGAGAAAAGTAGGTTCAAAGTTTGAAGTAGTCGCGGGGCACAGGAGGTTCCGTGCAGCTAAGTCTTTGGGGCTCAAAGAGTTACCAGCCATAGTTAGAGAATTGAGTGACCGGGAAACTTTTATTTTTGCCTTAACGGAAAATCTTCAGAGAAAGGATTTGAATCCGATAGAGGAATCGCAAGCATTTAAAAAATTAAGTAACGAATTTGGCCTTAGTTATGATGAGATAGCCCGGATGATTGGAAAAGATAAAACCTCAATTTCTAACAGTATCCGGCTTCTTAAATTGCCGCAGGAAATTCAGGAAGCCTTAGGAAAAAATTTTCTTACCCGGACTCAGGCAAGGACTATCTTGGGACTTCGGACCCAGGAGGAGCAAAAAGCTTTGTTTTACAAAATTCTTAAAGAAGGACTTTCAGTAAGAGAGATAGAGGAGAAGGTAAGGAGTGTGTCTTTGCGGAAAAAAAAGTTTTCCCCAGATCCTTTTGTTAGCAAAGTGGAGGAGAAATTAAAAAAGGCTCTGGGAACAAAAGTAAAAATAAATAATAAAAAAAATAATTCTGGAAAAATTATAATAGAGTATTATAATTTAAAAGATCTGGAAAGAATAATTAACAGAATCGCATGAAAGAAGAGGCTGTCGTAGTAATCATCAAACCGGATGGGCTAAAAAAATCTCTTACCGGTAATATTCTTACCCGGCTTTCGGAATCAAAATTAAAAATAATCGGAGCAAAGGTAATAAAAGTTTCTTTGGAATTAGCCGGACAACACTATCATCATCTTAAAGAAAAGCGGTTTTATCCGGAATTAATTAAGTACATTACCGGTAAACTTCACGGAGATAATCGGGTGATGGTCTTAGTTTATTGGGGCAAAGATGCTATAGTAAAAGTGCGGGATCTCGCTGGGGCAACTAATCCCGAAGAGGCCAGCCCTGTTTCCATCAGGGGAGCTTATGGAAGAATTTTAACTACCGGTTTATTTGAAAATGTGGTACATGCCTCCAGCAGCCAGGAAGAAGCAGAAAGAGAAATAAAATTATGGTTTGAGCCGGAGGAGGTCGTTTATGAAGTTTACCCGACAAAAATATCGGGGGTAGAACAAGAAACAAGAAAGGTGTGGAAATGAGATCAATGACAGCATATGCTTACATGCGCAGGAGAGAGGAGAAAGACCAGGTAGAGGTAGTCGCTAAGGCTATAAATTTCAAGTACTTAGATATTGTAGTTTACCGTCTCCCTCCAGAAAAAATTCTTTTGGAAAAAAAGATTAGAGAAATGATTAAAGGTAAAATTTTCCGGGGAAGAGTAGAGATCCATATTTTTACTAAAGTAACAGGAGGGCAAAAAGCAAGCATTAACAAAAGCCTGCTTTATGATTATTTTGGGCAGCTAAAAAAGGTTTTCGCCTCTTTAAATATGGCTAATGATTTAACAGCTAGAGACTTATTGACTTTGCCGGGATTAATTTCTCTGGAAGGTAAAGTTTGCGTGAAGGATAGTTTAATCATCAGGGCAGTAAATGATACGATAGAAAGAATAGTTAAATTTCGTGAAAAAGAAGGACAAGCCATAAAGATGGCGATTCTTAAACATCTGAGAGATTTAAAAAATACTATGAGGAAGGTAGAGAAGCTGAAACCCAAAGCGAAAGATAAAGACGTGAGCAAAGAAGATATTGATGAAGAAGCAGCATTAATCTTTTTTTATATCAAAAAAATGGTAGCCTTAATTAACGACCGCAAAAAAAATCCCAAAGGAAAAATGATAGATTTCCTGGGGCAGGAACTTTTAAAAGAATTTAATACCTGCGCGAGCAAGACAAAAAAAATTAAATTAGCATCATTGCTTGTCGAGGCAAAAAATTATTCTGAGCGGATAAGAGAACAGGCGCAGAATATAGAATGAAAAGATATTAGTAGATGTCTTATCTAAGTTTTTTTTTCAGTTGCCCGGCAAGGAACTTCATGAGGAGAAGTTTTGGATGTTTGGCTTAGTCAGACACGAAATTGTTAGTGCCTGCTACTTTGTTTATAGATTTTACCTTTGAATGAATTAGAAATTGTTTAGGCAATGAGGCTTGAGTTTTTTCAAGGCGAAGCCACAGAAAAAGCTTGGAGTCAAATTCCCGCCTGCCTTTCCGCTGGTCGGGAATAGGCAGGGACCCTGAGTAAGTGAAGTGAGTCGAAGAGGCGTGGGTCTAATTCTTCGCAGCTTGTTGCAAAAAAGGGGTTCTGGGCATGTCCCGGGCAGGGATTTGCTATCTATTTTTGTTAACCGGGAAAATGCCTTTGCAAAGGCGTTCCGAAGGATCCGTCTCCGGCGGAAACGCTTATAATATTCGGCAAGATAAAGAGTTAGGATAAAAGGCGATTGTACAAAAAGATACGTGGCATTTTCCCCGGTTACCCCGGCCTTCCCAAATTTTCCGAAGGAAAATTTGGGGTCGGCCCGTGCGAAACTTCCCCGTCAGGGTATTCGGGCAAATAATGCTTACTGCATTATTCGGGTTAATAGCCGGGTTAGTAAAAGCCTTAGTCAAGGGTAAGAAGGAGCGTAGTAAAAATTTTAATGGGTTCAAAAGTGGCTACTTGCAGGGAAAAAACCGCTAAAATAAAGATAAAAACAAAAGGTATTTATCCCCGAATTTTTATCCTTTCCGGCCCGGGTGGGGCAGGTAAAACCACTCTGCTTAACCGGTTATTTCATAAAAAATTTGTCCAGGATAATTTTTTACGTACGGTTTCTGTTACCACCCGAGCTATGAGAAAAGGGGAGAATGAGGCAAAGGATTATTTCTTTCTAAAGCAAGAGGAGTTTCTCTGGCTTGAAAAGAAAGGATTCTTTCTGGAAACGCAGAAAGTCTTAAGCGATTTTTACGGGACTCCCGCCCCTTTTTTAAAGGAAGCAAAGAGAATGAATAAAGATTTAATCCTTTGCATTGATGTTAAGGGGGGGGAATATTTGAAAAATAAATTTAAAAAAAACAGAATAATTAGTGTTTTTATAACCGCACCGAATGAAAAGGAACTTTATTCCCGTTTGAAAAAAAGGAAAGAAGCTAAACCCCAAATTGAAGAAAGAGTAAAGCTGGCAAAAAAAGAGTTGCAATTTTCTAAATATTATGATTATTTAATAGTTAATAAAAGAATAAAAGAAAGCCTGGGAAGGTTAGAGGAAATATTAAAAAAAGAGAGGGGAGATAAATAAATGGTACAAGATTATATTCCTTTAGAGAAATTATTAGGGTCTTCCGGCGGTTCTCTTTATACCTTAGCTGTGTTGGGGGCTAAACGGGCGCTTCAATTAGCTGATGGAGCCAAGGTTTTAATAGAGAAACCCACGGAGAAGTTATTAGATAACGCTTTAAGAGAAATTGCTGCTGCCAAAATAAAAGCGAAATAAGGCCTATTATAGTAATTAGATAGAAAAGGTAAACCCCGTTAGAGAACTTTGTTCTCTAACGGTCTGCGGTGACGGTGGTTTTTCCGCCAAAGGCGGATCCGCCTATGGAGGGAAACCCCCGTCATCTTCAATCGGTAATGACCACCGATTAGACCCTTCCTTAATTAGGTATAGGAAGGTCTATCCCTGGGGGATTAAAATCGATGGCTTTCTCTAACGGGGTAAAAGTAACGGAAGCCGGGAATTATATTCTTTGAACCATTCGTTAGGCGGTAAAGAAGGGGAAAAGCGGGATCGGATAATGGCGTGGTAGCCAAGTGGAAAGGCAGCGGTCTGCAAAATCGCTATGCGCCGGTTCAAACCCGGCCCACGCCTTAAAATATAAAGTTGATTGATAATAGGTTGAGAAAAGACCAAAAATAATAATACAAAATAAGTTTCACGACAATTTCTGCCGGGGTGTTGGAACTGGCAGACAATGCAGACTTAAAATCTGCTGTTCCGGAAGGGACGTGCGGGTTCAAGTCCCGCCCCCGGCATTCTATCCTGAGCCAAAGAGGTAGGGGGATTTTTGCGGGTAAATGGCTCACGATTTAGGGTTTTGCCTCACCGAAGTGTGGCAGGAACTCTACATAAAAAAAGGGCTAAGCGCATGCGCATGGGGTTCTATATTTTTGTGCGTGTTTTGCCCTGAACTAAAACGATACAAATAGGTTTATAAAGTATTGCTTGTATAGGCGAGAAATTTTACCCATTCGACAGAAAGCCGCGTCTATCCTTCGACTTCGCTCAGGATGGTTCGAAGGATGGTGAGCTTGTCGAACCATAAGGGCGTGAATGAATGGCTTTCTGCTCAGTCCTTCGATTATACTCAGGGCTGAGTCCTGAGCGAAGTCGAAGGGACTCAGGGTTCCGCTCCACTGAAGCGGGCCCTAAAAAAATAGAAGCCGCCGCTGTGAAACGGTGGAGCTTCACTTTTTGGGCGCATAGCTCAGGTGGCTAGAGTGTTTGCTTGACATGCAAAAGGTCGGAGGTTCAAGCCCTCTTGCGCCCACCATTAACCGGAAAAATGCATTTGAAAAATACCTGGATACGCAATGAATTACAAACAAAACAGT
>JAGLUN010000067.1 GCA_023134705.1 Candidatus Omnitrophota bacterium
CCCGTGGAAAATTTGGAGTCGACCCAACGGGCAAATAATGCTAACTGCATTATTTGGGTTAATCATTTTAAAACAAACACTTGCCTAAGAGAATATATATTAGCGGATACAGCCACTTCTATATCTAAGAAAAAATCGCCCTTATTCTCTCTAACCTTAGTAATTTCCCCAATAGTCACAGGAAGCCCCAGATAATTCACCCAAACAACATCACCAGACTTCACCCCCTGTGTATTTTCCACATATAAAATTTTCGGGGCCCCAGATAAAGTACCTTTAAGAAAACCTGTCGTTTTATCCTCTATAAGAACAGGTAAAGAACAATAAGGATCATTTAACAAAACCAATTCGGAATAATTTTTATATACCTCTAAAATCCTTCCGACCAAAAACCCCCTATCGTCAATAGCGAGCATATCTTTTTTTATATTATTACTTTTGCCTGAATCGATAAAAACAACCCTCCTATAGACCGAAGGATAAAACCCTAAAATTGTCCCGCAAACCAAATCTGCCTCGCCCTCTTCTTTAATATTCAAAGCTCTCCTCAACCTTTTATTTTCCTCTTCTAAACTTCTTAACTTATCAAGCTTTAGAGAAAGGATTAGATTCTCTTTCTGCAAGTCTCTTGTTTGAAATAAGCTGGATGAAGAGAAAAGGACATTTCTAGAGAGAGAAAAAAAAACTTCCAGAATAGCCGTCCTAAAGACAAAGAACGCTATTGTTATCAGGATAATCTGTCCTATGAATTTTAACTTGAATTTAGAAGGTAGATACAAGGGAAATTTTCTTTAAAAATTTGGGCTCTTCTAAAATTTTCCCTGTGCCTTGAGCTACTGCGGTCAAAGGGTCATCAGCAATAAAACAGGCAAGCCCTGTTTCTTCCGAAATCAATTTATCCAATCCTCTAAGAAGTGAACCTCCTCCACACAAAACTATGCCTCTTTCAATCAAATCAGCCGCTAACTCCGGAGGAGTCCTTTCTAAAGTTACTTTTGTGGCTTCTACTATCTCTTTTAAAGGAGTCTTCAGTGCTTCTCTTATCTCTTCGGAATTTACTTTTATGAATTTTGGTAAACCTGTAATTAAATCTCTGCCTCTGACTTCTATTACAAGTTCCTCATCTAAAGGCCAGGCTGAACCGATTTTTATCTTTATTTCTTCGGCACTCCTTTCTCCAATCATTAAGTTGTAATTCTTTTTCATGTGTTCAATTATTGCTTCATCCATCTCATCGCCACCTACTCTTAAACAACGGGCGTAAACTATTCCGCCTAAAGAAATTACCGCGATCTCACTGGTTCCCCCACCTATATCTATAATCATATTTCCTTGGGGTTCAGCAATAGGAAGCCCTACACCAATAGCAGCCGCTATCGGTTCTTCCACCGGGATAACTTCTCTTGCGCCAGCTCTTAAAGCTGAGTCTTTTACTGCCCGCTTCTCTACTTCTGTAATTCCCGAAGGGACAGCGACAACAATTCTCGGCCGGGCCCGGAATCTATGTGAATGAACTTTTTTTATAAAATATCTCAGCATCTCTTCAGTAACATTAAAGTCAGCGATGACTCCGTCTTTCATCGGTCTTATGGCAACGATACTTCCGGGAGTTTTCCCCAACATCTTCTTTGCTTCATCTCCCACAGCTAAAACATTATTTGTGTTTTTATATATAGCTACTACTGACGGCTCGCAGAGGACTACTCCTTCTCCTTTTATATAGACCAAAGTAGTCGCCGTACCCAAATCGATACCTATATCATTAGAGAATGTTCCTAAAAAACTACTCAGGGATTTAATAAGAAACTGTAATGGGCCTATCTTAGACATTTATAAAATCATAGCAGAGTCAAAAAAAAATGTCAATACAAATAGTTTCCAGCCTAAAGTCTCTTATTTTAGGCCTAAAAAGTCAATTTCGCAGGGAAATTTTCACTTCGAATTTTAAAAAAGACAAAAAGGGGACAGCTGTCCCCTTTTTGTTCCCTTTTTCCCCCTAAGTCAAGAATTCAATCCCCACATCATATCCATCTTCCATCTTTCGAGACCAAACTACTTTGCCTACGGCTTCTACCAAACTGTCGCCTTCATCCCGGGAAAGATGAAACTTCACTTTGATGATTGTACCAACAGGTATATTTTCATCGAAAAGGATAGCCGCTCCTCCCTCACCGATATTTTTAATAGTTCCCGAACCACTCGGAGCGATTAAAATGTTGTAATCAACCCCAATAATACATTTTTTCCGGAGAGACTTTCGCCTTTCCGAATTCTGAGAATCTTTATCTTCTGCCATAATATTTTTTAATTTTAACATTATCTAGAATGAAAATAAAGAAAAATATTATAAGAACGATATATACATATTTAAAAGAAATTTTTGCTTTGATAGAATAAACACATGCCTCCGCATTAGGATTTCTAAATACAAAAGCGATGTCATTCTCATAGATTTTAACCCATCCAAGTTTCTTCTTTAAAAAAACTAAGGTTTTATCTGCCGGCTTTATCCAGACTATAAGCCTAGCCGGGGCGTAAATAGACAAGGCCGGCATTTGCGGCTTAACCTCATAAAGCATAGAGTTAGAACTAACCCTTCCCGTCAAAGAAGAAAAAATCTGGGCCATTATCTTTAAATTAGAAGATATTATTTCGCGCTCTCCTGTATTCTCCCGGATAACTTCCACAATAGAACGATAATATTTCGGCCAAAAAAGAGACTTAAATTCCAGCACTTTATCCGTATTCCCGGTAAGAAAATTGAAATAAGTAGAGTTAGTCAAGTTGAATTCCGGTTTCTTCCCTTGCGACAAATCTATAGTACTATGAAAAAATAGGAGATAAATACACACAAGAATAAAAATAGTTTTTTTTGGCAAGGAATTTAGTTTTTCAAAATACTTTTCTAAAAGAAAGGAAGAAAAGAATACAAAACCTATTATTCCCTGGGCACAAAGCAATCTGTACGGATACTTGAAAAAAATTATTAAGCTTCCTATCAGATACCCCAGGAACAAGGATGATTTCAAATCTCTTTCTCTATGAGAAAACAAAGAAATAGATCCCAAGACCAGGATAAATATGCTGAAATGGATGAAATAAATTTGTCCGGTAAAATGGAACTGCAAGTATTCAAGATAGCGAAACTGATGAAAAAAGACAGGTAATGCTCCTGTCAGTGAAATTAGAACTATTTTTAGCGAAATAAGCCTGTATTTTTTTATTAACATAACCGACAAAAAAGAGATAAAAAATATCCAGGGTATACCGCCGTGGGTATAAAAAGACAGGATTAAAAAAAGTGAAGCAGAAATCCATTTTCCCTTTTTAAAAAAATACCAGCTTAGAAAACCAAAGATTAAAGCTATTGTCGCAGGAACATTTGCCGAACTATGAGCATAAAAAGAAAAAAAACTGCTCAAAGTAAGCAGGTTTATAAAAGCAAACCAGGAAGAAACAATCTTCCGAAGGACAAACCAAGAAATGAAAAAGAATAAAGGGGCAATAAGAACCTCGGTAATTCTTAAAGAATCTAATCCCGATAATCCTAATTTTTGGATAAAAGCTAAAAGAAAATGATACAAAGGAGGATATACCTGAGGACGCCCTAAAGGAGCATAATCCCACCAACTCCAGCCTACCCAGCCTCCTGACTTTATGAATCCGGTAGCTGCCGATAAATGATAATAACCATCCACAAATTGAGGGAGATAATTAAATCTTATAAGCGAAAAAATTAAAATAAGAGCTATCATCCCAAAACTTATCAAATCATAACGATCTAACTTAATTATAGGAAAACCAGGCTCTTTCATATTTAATATTTCACTTTATGCAGATATAATCCTTGCGGAGGCGCAGGCTTATTTATATAAGATTTTTTACCGGAGATTATATCCTTTGCCTCTATAAGCGAGAACTTATCTCTGCCTACTTTAACTAAAAAAGCAACGATGTTCCTTGCCATATTCCGTAAAAAACCGTCTGCCTCAATATCAAAATATATACAAGCACCCTTTCTTTTAACTGATATTCCTTTTATTTCTCTTACACAAGTTTTGTATTTATTCGCCTCTTTGGCAAAACAGGAAACGTCTTTTTTCCCTAAAAGAAAAGGTATTATTTTTCTTATTTTATCTAAATCAACGCTCTCCGGCATATACTGGGCGTAATTACGGGTAAAGACCGAAGGTCTAGCTTTATTAAAAATCAGGTAACGGTAAATTTTAGACCTAACTTTAAAACGGGCATGAAAATCCAAAGGGACTTGCTTAATCTTTTTTATAAAAATATCCGGCGGCAAAAAAGCATTTAAAGCGGTCTTTACATTCTTAAGCGGTATGTCTGTTTCTATCTTGAAATTAACGCATTGTTGTCTGGCGTGAACGCCTCTATCCGTTCTCCCGGCATAAATAACCCGAATGCCCTGTTTGAAAAGTTTCTTTAAAGCCTTTTCTAACTCACCCTGCACTGTCTTTTCTGCCTGTAACCTGTGACCTGTGACCTGTAACTTTTTATCTTGTATCTGCCAGCCAAAGTAATCCGTTCCGTCGTACTCTAACTCTAAAAAAATATTCTTAAGCATGCTTTGATTATAACACACGCTCATAATGCCACAAGTTATCAGACACCGGAGGGATGAAAGGCGAAGATGGAAAATCGAAAGTAGAAGATAGAAGGATGATAGACTTTAGATCCTAGATGCTGGATCCTGGATGCTCGTATCAACCCAAATAATGCAGTAGGCATTATTTGTCCCGAGGAATCTTAAAAGATCCCCGGGACCAAATCCCTGAAATCGCGACGCGATTTCTAGGGGCCTGAATGCCCTAACGGGCAGGCTTCGCATTCCCCTATCAGGGGAGGCTTCTCACGGGCCGACCCCAAATTTTCCTTTGGAAAATTTGGCTTGTGCCCGTTTGGGTAAAAGGTCGGGGTAACCGGGGAAAATGCCACGTACTTTTTTGTACAATCGCCTTTTGCCCTAATCCCTTATCTTGCCGAAGGTTATAAGCGT
>JAGLUN010000068.1 GCA_023134705.1 Candidatus Omnitrophota bacterium
GGGTGAACACAGAAAAAGAGCAAAAGATATTTTTTATATATTTCTCTGCAGTTAAATAGAAAGGAATATTTAATTCGGTGAAGATCGGTGGTTTCGGCGGTTAAATATTTAATGTGGTTTGAGTTTTTGACAATATCGGTATTTTAGCCGACACGTACTGAACGCGCAGAAAGGAGTTTATTTCGTGCAGCAGTTATTATTTTTTACCTTTCTGAAAATCCGGGAAGATGAATGTTAATTTTGGTAAATTTTTTATATGTTTGGGGTTATTTTTTATAGTTTTAGGCTTGGGAGTAATCTTATTCGCGAAATTTAAAGTTCCTTTTTTAGGAAAATTGCCCGGAGATATTTTTATCAGGAGAGAGAATTTTACCTTCTACTTTCCTCTTACTACCGCGATTCTGATAAGTGTTATTTTAAGTTTAGTCTTTAGTTTTATCTTTAAAAAATAAACGAACCCTTTCTTATCTGGGAGAAAATATTTTCTAAAATGAGTGTTTTATGTGAAAAATCAGGGTTTAAAGTTATTAAACAAAACACCGATAGTAAAGCCAGGCTGGGTTCCTTTAGAAGCCGAAAGGGAGAGTTTCCTACACCGGCTTTTTTCCCTGTATGTACCCAGGGAACAATAAAAGGGTTTTCTTCCCGGGAGCTTGAAGAGATAGGCATACAGGGGATTTTAGTTAATGCCTATCATCTTTTCTTAAGACCGGGAACAAAAGTAATAAAGGAAGCTGGGGGCCTTCATAAATTTATGGGATTCCCGAATACTATTGTCAGTGACAGCGGAGGATATCAGGTGTTTAGTTTAGAGAAGTTAAGAAAAGTTACTGCTTCGGGAGTAGAATTTCAGTCTTTTTTAGATGGAAGAACTATTTCCCTTTCTCCGGTTGAGGTGATTAATATCCAGCTTGATTTGGGCGCAGATATTATCCTCCCTCTTGATGAGTGTGTAAAGTTTCCCACTGCTTATGATTATGCCAAAATTGCTTGTCAACGTACTATCGATTGGGCAAGGGAATCTAGAGATGTTTTTAAAGGAGGTAAAGGCGAGCCTTTATTTTTCGGGATTGTTCAGGGTGCGACTTACCTTGATTTACGGGAAATTTGTTTAAAAAAGCTTTTAGATATAGAGGTGGATGGTATAGCTTTAGGAGGTTTAAGTGTTGGCGAATTAAGGGATTCAAGATATAATATTATTTCCTTTATCAGCGATATTCTAACGAAAGAAAATAGGCCGTATTTACTTTATTTTATGGGATATGGTAAACCGGAAGACATTTTAGAAGCTATAAGTTTAGGCGTGGATATGTTTGATTGTGTGGTTCCGACAAGGTTCGGGCGTACAGGCACGGCTTTTACGAACAAAGGTAAAATCGTAGTGCGCAACGCTCCTTTTGCCGATGATTATTCGCCTCTAGATGAAGAATGTTCTTGTTTTGTGTGTAAGCGGTTCAGCCGTGCCTATTTAAGACATTTGATTAATGCTCAGGAAATGACGGGTGGCTATCTGCTTACATACCATAATGTGTGGTGGTATCACAATTTTATGAAGCAGATAAGAGAGTCGATACAGGAAGATAAATTCCTTGAGTTCAAAGAAAAATTTTTGCGTAAATTCTTAGACGCAGATGGAGGATAGTCCATAGTCGATAGACCATAGACCAATGATTATTGATGTTGTGACGATATTCCCCCAAATGTTCAAGCCGATTCTGGGGGAGTCTATAATTAAACGAGCCCAAAAAAAGGGTTTAGTAAAAATTAATCTAGTTAATTTAAGGGAGTATGCCGATGGTCTTCATAAGAAGGTCGATGCTTCTCCTTATGGCGGGGGATCAGGGATGGTTTTTAGCTGCGGACCTCTTTTCTCGGCAGTAGAAAGTCTTTTAGGCTATAAGGTTTATCCTGAGCAAAAGAAAGACAGTAAAAAAAGAGTTATTCTTTTTAGCCCGAAAGGGAAGCTCCTTTCTTCAAAATTGGTAAAAAAATTTTTGCGATACGAGCGTTTAATCCTTATAGCGCCCCGTTATGAAGGAGTAGATGAGCGGGTAAATAAATATTTAGCGGAGGAGATGGTTTCTATAGGGGATTATGTCTTAAGCGGAGGAGAATTACCCGGTATGGTATTTATTGATTGCTTAGTCCGGCTTATTCCCGGTGTTGTTTCGAGTCCCGATTCGGTAAAACAGGAGAGTTTCGAAAACGGGTTTTTAGATTATCCTGTTTATACCCGGCCTCGGGATTTTAGAGGAGTAAAAGTCCCCAAAGTCTTAATTTCCGGGAACCATAAAGAGATAGATTTTTGGAGAAGAAAGAAAGCTGAGGATTTAACAAAAAAGTTAAGGCCGGATTTGTTGGAAGTTAAGGATAGAAGGAGAAAAAATAAAGCTAAATTGTAGTTTGTTGTTGTAGTTGATAGTTGGTTTGGGAAGAGATACGGAATAAAAAAATATGTACGGACAGGTCGAGACCTGTCCGTTAAAGAATACAATATTAAATAAGGAGGGAAGTTAAAATGAATAAATTATTTGAAGTGGAAAAGGAAATTTTGGCCAGTGTTAAAAAAGAGTGGCCTTCATTTAAACAAGGGGACATTATTAAAGTTTTTTATAAGATTAAAGATAAGGCTAAAGAAAGAATTCATCCTATAGAGGGGATAGTTATAAAAGTTCAGGGACATCTTCATAGAAAATCATTCACTATAAGGCGAATTTCTTATGGGCAGGCTTATGAAGTAAGCTTTCCTTATTATTCTCCCCTCATCACTGAGATTCAGATTGTTGCTCATGCCAAAAGGAAGCCGCGAAGAAGAAGACTCTATTACTTAAGGGGGAGAGTAGGAAGGAAAGCCATGCTCGTCTAATTCATATTGCCCTGTAAATTGGAATTTCATCGCTAGGCGATAGTATCGGTTGTCAGACAAGTACTTAACCGGAAAAATGCTATACCCTACGGGCAAATGATACAATCGCATCATTTAAGCTATTAGTAAATATATGATAGTCGGGTTAGACGAAGCAGGTAGAGGTCCTTTATGCGGGCCGGTTGTAGCTTGCGCTTTTTATTTTAGGAAAAAAAATACTAAATTGAGAATTAGGGATTCTAAAAAAACGCCTTTTCTCAAACGGCAGGAAATTTTTGAGTATCTTTTAAAGAAAGGAATATTTTCTTTGAGTGTAGTTAGTTCCGGCCAGATAGATAAACACAATATTTTGAACGCTACAATGATAGCCTTTAATCGGGCGATAAATGGTATAATTAACCAAGCCCCTTTTTTAAAAAAAGCTATGTTTATTGTTGACGGAAATATTTTCAGAACGGGATTGAAAATAAAATATGAATGCGTAAAAAAAGCTGATGAGAAAATAACTGAGGTAGCTTGCGCTTCTATATTAGCGAAAGTTTTTCGGGATTATCTTATGCAGATTTTAGATGTTATTTATCCTGACTGGGGGCTTCATCAGCATAAAGGGTATCCTACTAAGTTCCACCGGGAACTGTTAAAGACAAAAAAACCCACACCTTTTCATCGGAGAAGTTTCTGCAAGACGCAGATGTAAGCGATGGATATTGTAGTTAGTAGATTGTAGTTAGTAGTTTGTTTGGGGAAGAGGATAAAGGTTAAATGATGAATTATGGATAATTTCTATGAAGCGAAGGCTGAGGAATTTTTGAAAATGAAAGGGTATAAAATCGTGGAAAAGAATTTCCGTACGCGTTTTGGAGAAATTGACATTATCGGGAGGGATAAAGAGACTATCGCTTTAATAGAAGTTAAAGCAAGAGGAGAAGACTTTTGGGTTTCCCCCGGTGAGGCGGTTGATTCAGTTAAAAGGAAAAGATTGGTTTTGGCCGCTAAATTCTACAGCGCAAAATATCCTGAAGAGAATTACCGTTTTGATGTGGTGACTATTTTGGAAGGTGAAAACTGGCGTTTATACCAGCTTATAAAGAATGCTTTTTTACTGCGGAGTTAAGTATATACAAATCCACCGATTTAGCCGGTGGGGGCATTTTTCTGCAGTTTGCTGCGAAAAAGGGTCCAGGATGGGGGGCATCCCATTAGTTTAATGAGAAACTATAGAGACAAAATCAAAGTTTATTTAGGTGACCTGGCGGAAAAAACGTCTCATCCGGGGGGGGGGAGCGTTTCGGCTTTGAGTTTTTGCTTGGGGGTTTCTCTTTTTCAGATGTCCTTGAATTTCAGCGGAACTAAATTTAAAGAGATCATAAAGAAAATAGATAAGGAGAAAGAGAGAATTTTTCCTTTTATAGACCGGGATGGGGAAATATTCTCTAAATTAATAAAAGAAAGCGACCCCGGGAAGAAAAAAATTCTTCTCAGAAAATCTCAGAAAATCTCTCTGGACATAGGCAGGAAATGTAATAAAATATTAATTCTTGCCAGAAGGATAAGTCCTGAAGTTAAGAAATTTATAAAGAGTGATTTCTATATAGGATTAAAACTATTGGAAACAACTTTGTTCTCATCCTTAAAGAATCTGGAGGCGAATCAGATACTATTTAAGGTAAATAATATAGAAAGAATCGCAGAGATAAAAGTTTATCTTAAAGAGTTTAAACAATACTTGAAATAGGTTTAGGAAGTAGATTGTAGTTGGTAGTTTGTAGTTAGTAGTTGGTTTGGGGAAGAGATGTATAAATGTAAAATTAGCAATTAGCAATTTAAATTTCCCCGTTTTTTTAAACAACAAACTACTCGTGGAGATTGAGTGGCTAAGATATTGGATGTAAAACCTTTCGCGGATAAAATGTTGAAACGTTTAAAACGGGAAAGGAAATTTTTCGGGAAGATTTCTTTAGCTTCCATAAAAGCAGGCAGAGACTCATCACGTGATGTTTATATCGCTTCTCAAATCAGGCTTGCTGAGGAATTGGACATAGACTATCAGCTTTTTGAATTTGGGAAGGGGGATGATACCCGTGTTTTAGAACTGATAAAAAGTTTAAATAAAAATAAACTTGTTAAAGGGGTAATTATCCATAAGCCTTTACCTGGAAGGTGGGATGAGTTTGGTTTGCTAAATAATCTGGCACCTAGTAAAGATATTGAAGGTATTACTCCTTATAATTTGGGAAGAATTTTTTTAAAAAATCCTGGTTTCCTGCCGCCTACGGTTTTAAGTGTTTTAGAAGTTTTAAAAATTGTTGATATTTGTATTTATGGAAAGAATGTGACTTTGATAGGTTTTTCCAGCCATATCGGGAAGCCTTTAAGTATCATCTTAACAGATAGGTTCGCTACGGTAAGTCTCACTCATATCGCGACTTACGAAAAGCAGTATTTACCTTTTTTCCTTAGGTCCGCCGATATTATTATTTCTTGTGTAGGTAAACCTCAGTTTATAAGAGGGACGTGGATAAAAAAGGGAGCTTTGATAATTGATGTGGGTATTTCCAGATATAAAGGAAGACTCTGCGGCGACGTCAATTTTAAGGAAGTAGAAAAAAAAGCTTCTTTTATTACTCCTGTTCCTGGGGGAGTAGGGGTTTTTACTGCTTTGTTTTTATTCAGTAACCTTCTAAAAAGCGCGAAACAGGGATGAAGGAAGGAATTTGTATTTTGGGTGCCGGTTGTGCCGGCCTTAGTTTAACAAAAACGCTTAGGAATTCAGGAGCTGATCCCAAGGTTATTCTCATAGATAAAAATAAATATTTTTTTGACAGAAAATATTTATCCCGGTTATTTATTCGCAAAAACAAAGAAGAAGTCATAAATTTGGAAGGTTTCTCTAAGAAGTTTAACCTGGAATTTATAAATAAGGAGGCGGAAAGAATAAATTTGTCAAAAAAAATGGTTTATTTTAAAGATAAAACTTCTTTAGAATTTGACCGGCTTGTTATTTCTACAGGATTGATATCGAAAAAACTTTCTATCCCCGGAGATTTTCGGGAGAAGTGTTTTTATCTGGCGGACATAGATTTATTCCGGGCCTTCGATTACCTGAAAGTATCAAAGCATATCGTCATTTTAGCTTTTACTATTTTAGGTTTAAAACTCGCTTTTTACCTTTCTTTCTTGGATAAGGAAGTTAAACTTTTAACCGGAGATCTAAGCTTCTTAGGGGAGAATAAACAGAGTATCTTCTCTGTTTTAACAGATAGAGGTATAGATATTTATGAAGACACAATGATTACAGAGATAATCGGGGATTCTATGGTTAAAGCCGTTAAGACTTCCATCCCGAAAATTTTTGCGGCAGGAGTTATTTTTATCGATAGCGGCTTTTCTCCTGACACAAAACTATTAGTTTCTCCCCTGGGACAGGATAATTTATCAGGTTTATATCCGGATGTTTATTCGCTGGGAGACTTAAAGACTAAGAATATCGAAAAGGAATTATTTTTTATTTTTAATAACCTGAATGCTGAAATGGAAGGAGTTGCTTTAGGAGAATGCTTTTTAGGGGAAAAAGACTTTAATTTTATACCTAAGATTTATACTGAAGAGGATGTAAAAAGCTTTTTGAAAGAAGAGTTTGATGAAGAAAAGCTTTTATTAAGGAGGTAAAAGTATGGCAGAATGGATTGGTATAGGAAGACGTGGGCGGCGTTGTTATGGATTTGATGAAATTGCTTTAATGCCGGGGAGAAATACGATTAATCCGGAAGAGGTTGATACGTCTTGGGAGTTCGCCCGGAAAAAGTTTTCTGTTCCGATTATGGCGGCAGCTATGGATGGGGTGGTGGATGTTAAGTTCGCCTTGGGAATGTCTCGTTTAGGAGGAATAGCGGTACTTAATTTAGATGGAATCCAGAGTCGCTATGAGAAACCTGAGGAAGTATTAAAAGAGATCAGTAAGGCTACTCCTCAAGAAGCCACTAACCTTATTCAGAAGATATATACTACGCCGATAAAGGAAAAACTTATTGCTGCGCGCATAGAAGAGATAAAGACAAACGGAGGGTATGCCGCGGTAAGTTGTATTCCCCAGAACGCCGAAAAATTTGCTCCTGTAGCCGAGGAAGCAAAAGTAGATTGTTTTGTAGTTCAGTCTACAGTAACCACGGCAAAACATCTTTCTACAAGGTATAAACCCTTGGATTTATTTGCCTTCTGTAAAAATAGAAAAGTTCCTGTGATTATCGGTAATTGTGTTACTTACGATGTTACCCTGGAGCTTTTGGAAACCGGTTGTTCGGCAATTTTAGTTGGGGTAGGGCCGGGCGCGGCTTGTACTACCCGGGGAGTTTTAGGGATAGGTGTGCCTCAGGTTACGGCGACAATTGACTGCGCCGCGGCAAGAGATTTCTATTTTCAAAAAACCGGGAAATATATCCCTATTATTACTGATGGTGGTATGCGTATAGGGGGGGAAGTGTGTAAAGCTTTTGTCTGTGGGGCGGATAGCGTAATGATTGGTTCCTCTTTTGCCCGGGCAAAAGAAGCTCCGGGAAGAGGTTTCCACTGGGGTATGGCTACTTCCCATGCTAATTTACCCCGGGGTACGCGGATTAAGGTAGGAATATCCGGCAGCTTGGAACAGATACTTTTTGGCCCGGCACTGGTTGATGACGGCTCACAGAATTTGATAGGGGCTTTAGCTACCAGTATGGGAGCCTTAGGAGCGCGCAATTTAAAAGAGATGCATTTTGTAGAGATAATTATCGCGCCTTCTATCCAAACTGAAGGGAAATTATTTCAGGTTGTCCAAAAAGTGGGAATGGGGAAATAGCATATAGCAAATGGCATGTGGCAAATGGCATATAGCATATAGCATATAGCAT
>JAGLUN010000069.1 GCA_023134705.1 Candidatus Omnitrophota bacterium
GGGGGGGGGGGGCGTTTAAAATATAATATGAAAGATAGCATTTTGATTTTAGATTATGGTTCTCAATATACTCAGCTCATCGCCCGGAGAGTGAGAGAGCTTAAAGTTTTCAGTTTAATTAAGCCTTTTAATATAAGCCTTGAGGAGATAAAAAGAATAAATCCTAAAGGGATTATTCTTTCCGGGGGGCCATACAGCGTTTATGAATCTAAGGCGCCGGGATTAAATTCAAAGATTTTGAATTTAAAAATTCCTATTTTAGGAATATGTTACGGTATGCAGCTTATAATTAAGGCTTTAGGCGGGAAAGTTAAAGAATCACTGAAGCGGGAATACGGTAACGCTTTAATGTATATCGACAGTCACGAAGATTTATTTTTTTCGCTTCCCGCGAAGATAACTTCCTGGATGAGTCATGCTGATTATGCTTTGAATTTACCCCGGGGATTCATTGGTTTAGCTCACACTCTAAATACCCCTTATGCTGCCGTAGCCGTAAAGAAGAAAAAGATTTATGGTGTTCAGTTTCATCCTGAAGTAATTCATACTCAATATGGATTTCAGGTTATATCGAATTTCCTCTTTCGGATATGTCAATGTTCTGCTACCTGGCAGATAGAAGATTTTGTTGAGAAAAAGATTAGAGAAATAAAAAACAGGGTAGAAAATAAAAACGTCATATGTGGATTAAGTGGAGGAGTGGATTCTTCAACTTTGGCGGTTCTTATCCATAAAGCGGTAAAAAAAAGGCTTAAGTGTATATTCGTGGATAACGGTCTTCTGCGGCAGGGAGAAGCAACAAGGGTAATAAAGGTATTCAGGAACCATTTTAAGATGGAGCTTATCTTTGTTGATGCTAAACAAAGATTTTTAAAGAAATTAAAAGGGGTTATTGACCCCGAAGAAAAAAGGAAGATAATCGGTCATGAATTTATTAGTGTCTTTGAGGAAGAGTCCAAAAATATAAAGAGAGTGAAATGTCTTGCGCAGGGGACGCTTTATCCAGACGTTATTGAATCTGTATCTTTTTTCGGAGGGCCTACCGCAAAAATTAAATCTCACCATAATGTGGGAGGATTACCTTCGCGTATGAAGTTGAAACTGCTCGAGCCTTTCCGGGAGTTATTCAAGGATGAGGTAAGAGAGATTGCGAAAATTTTAGGGTTGCCTAAAGAAATAATTTTACAGCATCCTTTTCCCGGTCCCGGCCTTGCCGTAAGAATTGTAGGAGAAATGACGGCTTCCCGGTTAAAAATTTTGCGGAATGCCGACGTTATTTTAGAGAAGATTATAAAAGAAAAGGGATTATATAACGATTTATGGCAGGCTTTCTGCGTGCTGCTTCCTTTAAAGACCGTAGGGGTTATGGGAGATAAAAGGACTTATGAGTATGTAGTAGCGCTAAGAGCGGTAACCAGTTTAGACGGTATGACCGCGGATTGGGCGAAGATTCCTTATCGAGTTCTGGAGGATATTTCTAACGAAATAATCAATAAAGTTAAAGGTATAAACAGAGTGGTTCTTGATATAAGCTCGAAACCTCCGGCTACTATAGAGTGGGAATGACGGCGTGACGCGTATCGCGTATTGAATTTGCATCTTATGGTCTGATGTCTATATTCTGGTGTCTGTAGTCTGAATATAATTATAATTTTTCATGATACATTCCGATTTCGTCCATCTTCATGTCCATACGCAATTCAGCCTTTTAGACGGGGCTTGCCGTTTAGATAAACTCGTCGATAAAGCTGTTGAATTTAAACTACCCGCCCTGAGTATTACTGACCATGGCAATTTATTCGGAGCGATAAAATTTTATGAATATTGTCTTAAAAAAGGTATAAAACCTATCATCGGATGTGAAGTTTATGTAGCTCAGGGTTCCCGTTTTAGAAAGGATTACAAGTCTTTAGAGGGAGTTAATTATCATCTTCTTTTATTAGCTAAGGATAAGCAGGGTTATGATAATCTTGTTAAATTGGTTAGTTTAGCCAATTTAGAAGGTTTTTACTACAAACCCCGGATAGATAGAGAGCTTTTAGAGCGATATCATAGTGGTCTTATTGCTTTGAGCGCTTGTTTAAAAGGAGAAATCCCATCACTTATCTTAAAGGGAAACGTGAACGAAGCTTACAAAAAGGCTGATGATTACCAGCAGATTTTCGGGAAGGGCAACTTTTATTTAGAAATAATGGATAATGCTTTGAAAGATCAATACACGGTGAATAATCACCTTTTAAAAATGTCTAAAGCATTAGATATTCCCGTAGTTGCTACTAATGATGTCCATTACATAAATAAAGATGACGCTTTCGCTCATGAAGTGCTTCTTTGTCTTCAGATGCAGACAACTATTTTAGACCCCAACCATTTTAAATTCGGTAGTGATACCTTTTATTTCAGGTCGCCCGCGGAGATGAAAAGTATTTTTAAAGATTTGCCGCAGGTAATAAAAAATACCATAGAGATTACTCAGAAGTGCAATTTAACTTTTGATTTCTCCAGAGTGCATTTACCTAAATTCCCCCTCCTGGGAGGAGAAATAGGGGAAAATAAATATTTGGAAAAGCTATGTTATGATAATTTAAAAAAACGATATTTTCAAATTACCCGGAATGTCACTGACCGCTTAGAACATGAGTTAAAAATTATAAATGACATGGGATTTTCCAGTTATTTTTTGATTATCTGGGATTTAGTAAAGTTTGCGAAAGAGAATCATATTCCCGTGGGCCCGGGAAGGGGCAGCGCGGCAGGAAGTATTGTAAGCTATCTTTTGGAGATTACTGATATCGAGCCGTTGAAATACGGGCTTCTTTTTGAGAGATTTTTAAATCCCCAGAGAATTTCCATGCCGGATATAGATATAGATTTCTGCTATGAAAATAGGGAAAAAGTCCTGGCTTACGTAGGTTCTAAGTATGGAAAAGACTGTGTGGCGCAGATAATAACTTTTGGAACACTTCTGGCCCGGGGCGTAGTGAGAGATGTCGGCAGAGTTTTAGGATTAAGTTATTCGGAAGTAGATAGAGTCGCGAAAATGATGCCTTATAGCGCGGGATACAATGTAACGTTAAAAGAAGCTTTAAGGTTAAATGTGGATTTAAAGAATGTTTATGATACTAATCCGGATATAAAAAAACTTATTGATACAGCAGTTAGATTAGAAGGTCTTTCCCGGCATTCTTCAACTCATGCCGCAGGAGTAGTTATTTCTGATAGGCCTCTGATAGAAAGAGTTCCACTTATTAAAGGGAGTGAAGGAGAAATTATCACCGGTTTGGATATGGAATCCTTAGAAAAGATAGGGCTTCTTAAGATGGATTTTTTAGGGTTAAAGACTCTTACGGTGATCGATCAAACTGTGAAAATTGTGAAACGAACAAAAAAAATCGAGTTGAAGATAGAAAAGATAATTTTAGATGACAAGAATACTTTTTCGCTTTTAGCCAGAGGGGATACAATCGGCGTATTCCAGTTGGAAAGCAGAGGGATGCGTGAGGTTTTAAAAAAGATGCGACCAGTTGATTTTAGCGATTTAATCGCCGTATTGGCTTTATACCGGCCGGGGCCGTTAGGCAGCGGTTTGGTTTCTGATTTCATTGAACGCAAACACGGGAGAAAGCCTATAACTTATCTTCATCCCGCGTTAGAGCCGGTTTTGAAAGAAACATACGGCATTATCCTTTATCAGGAACAAACAATGCAGATAGTTTCGCAGCTGGCAGGGTTTAGTTTAGCCCAGGCAGATCTTTTAAGAAAAGCTATAGGCAAGAAAATTCCTGAAATTATGGACGAACAACGTTCGCGGTTTATAGAAGGCTGTAAGAAAAATCATATACCTAAAGGGACAGCCCATAAAATATTTGACTTGATCGATTATTTTTCCGGCTACGGTTTTAACAAAAGTCATTCAACGGCTTACGCTTTAATTTCCTATCGCACCGCATATTTAAAAGCTAATTTCGGAGTGGAATTCATGGCGGCGCTTTTGACTAGTGAACGTAATAATACGGATAAGGTTGTAGAATATGTAAATGAAGTTAAGAGAATGGAGATAGAACTATTTCCTCCGGATATCAACACTAGTTTCGCTAATTTTACTGTTACCCCGGAGGGCACTATCAAGTTTGGGCTTTTAGCTATAAAAAATGTGGGCGAATCAGCTCTGCATAATATAATTAAGGTTCGTACGGATAAGAAGTTCGACGATTTCTTTGATTTTGCCTCAGTGGTTGATTCCCGAGTCGTGAACAAAAAAGTTATTGAAAGTTTAATAAAGTCAGGAGCTATGGATAGTTTCCGGTTAAAGAGGGCCCAAATGATGTCTATCTTAGACAGGGTCTTGGATAGAAACGCCAGGAAAGCAAAAAGGGATAGCCGTCAGATGTTGTTTTTTTCTAACCTTCCGCAGGAAGAAGAAATCCCCGATATTGAGGAATGGCCTCAGGAGCAAATTTTACATTTTGAGAAGTCTCTGCTCGGGCTATATGTTTCCAGCCACCCTTTAGCCGCCTATCAGGATTACGTCAGGATTTTAAAAGCGACAAAAATTGATTCCCTATATGCGAATGACATCAGAAATAAAGTTATTATCATTGGAGTAATAGATCAAATAAAATTGCTTACCACACGCCGGACTAAAGAGCGAATGGCAATTCTAAAAGTTGAGGATGAAACAGCGTCCATAGAGGTTCTTGTTTTCCCCAAGGTTTATAAAGAGAGCCATTCCTGCCTAAAAGGATTAAAATTAGTAGCTATAACGGGGAGTGTTGACTCCAAAGAGAATATCCCTAAAATAATTGCCGCTAAATTGACAGGAATTGAAGAATTGTGGGATAATGTGAAAGGAGTAAATATTTTTATCAGGGATAAAGAAATTGATTTGAAAAGACTTAGAGATTTGTTTTTGGAAAATAAGGGCAATATTCCGGTAAATTTCATTCTAAAAAAAGAAAGATTCAATGAGGTGAACGTGAAGACTTCAAGAAGTTTCCATTTGAAGTTGAATAAAACGGTATTAGAGGAAATTTTTTCTCTGGTGGGCAGCGAAAATCTATTCTTGACACTTTAGGGGGAGAATGATAAATTTATTAATTAAAACCTTAAATTGGAGGAGAGATGACAAAGAGAGATATTGTTTTGAAAATAAGCGGATCTACGGGGATAAAACAAATTTTAGTTAAAAAAGTGGTCCAGAAGACTTTTGATACGATTTTTGATGCTTTGAAAGACAAACAAAGGATTGAGATTCGTAATTTCGGCATTTTTTATCTTAAAAAACGGAAAAAGAGAATTGGAAGAAATCCTAAAACCGGTCAAGTAGTTCCCATACCCGAAAGAAATACGGTACTTTTTAAGCCTGGGTTAGAGATGAAAAAGGCTATCATCTGATTTTCCCTTCAATTCAATATTTATTTCACTATGAAGAAATATTATGAGAAAGTAAAGGGCACACTGGATTTTTACCCTCCCCGGAGCATTCTGTTTAAAAATGTCGCTGACAAAGCCGGCAAGTTATTCAAAACCTTTGGTTATGAAGAAATTATTTTGCCTGTTCTGGAAGAAACCGGGGTTTTTATAAAAAGCGTGGGGCAGACTTCAGATATCGTGCGGAAGCAGATTTTTAAAATAGAGAGTAAGAATATTATTCTAAGGCCGGAAGGCACAGCTCAGGTTGTGCGGTTTTACATAGAAAAAGCAATTTATCGACAGAGGGATTTTCATAAATTTTTTTACATCGGCCCGATGTTTCGAGGAGAAAGACCTCAAAAAGGAAGACTTCGCCAGTTTCACCATATCGGATGTGAGGTTTTTGGTTCCCAAAGTCCTTATCTGGACATGGAGGTAATTAAATTAGCCATGTTAATTCTTGAGAGTTGCGGGGTAGAAAAAATTACTTTGAAATTGAATAGCTTGGGGTGCGAGAAGGATAAGAAGAACTTCAAAAATTTTTTAATTAGAGAACTTGAGGGTTCTAAAGAAAAACTCTGTCTGGTATGTAAAGGAAGAGTACTCACTAACCCTTTAAGAGTCCTTGACTGTAAACATCAGTCTTGTAAAAGAGTAGTATCCGGTTTGAATTTAACTAAAAATAATCTTTGTGATTCCTGCCGGGCACATTTTGAAAAAGTTTTATCGCTACTAAAAAAGTTTAATATCCCTTATGATTATGATCCTACCCTGGTGAGAGGGTTGGACTATTATAGTAATACCGTGTTTGAATTTGTATCGTCTGAATTAGGCGCGAAGGATGCTTGTGGCGCCGGAGGGCGTTATAATGACTTAGTAAAAAACTTAGGAGGCCCGGAAATTCCGGCTATAGGTTTTGCTTTGGGAGTGGAGAGAATGATGCTTTTAATCAAAGAAGCGCCGCAAGTTTCTACAGCTAAGGTTTTTGTCGCTTATACTCCCCGGGATATTTATCCTCAGGCTTATAAAGTTTTGAATTCTCTCAGGGAGAATGGGATCCCTTCAGATATCAGTTATAATGATAGGCCGCTTAAGCGCCAGTTAAGGCTTGCCCAAAAATTAGGGGTTGATTTTACGGTAATTGTCGGTGAGGAAGAATTAAAAGATGGTTGCCTTATTTTGAGAAATATGAGAGAATCTACGCAAAATAAAGTCAAATTGGATGATCTTGTGGCGGTGTTGAAGGAGAATCTATGCTGAGAACTCATACTTGTGGAGAATTGACTGAGAAAAACGTAAAGGGAGAATCTACCCTTTGCGGTTGGGTTGGATCCCGGCGTGACCACGGTAAGATAATTTTTATTGATATAAGAGACCGATACGGTTTAACCCAATTAGTACTTACTCCTAAGCCTAGTCCTGAGGTTTATGCCAAAGCAAAGCAGCTTAAGAATGAAGACGTGATAAAAGTTAAAGGGGAAGTGAATTATCGTCCTAAAGGAACGGTAAATCCTAAAATTACTACCGGGTATGTGGAATTATTTGTTCAGGATTTGGAAATTTTTTCGGCTTCCAAAGAATTACCTTTCCCTGTGGAAGATGAGATAGAAGCGTCGGAAGAGATAAGACTTTTACACCGTTACCTTGACCTGCGCAGAAATCCGATGCTTAATAAATTTATTTTAAGAAATAAGTTGAATTATAAATTCCGGGAATTTATGGATAAGAACGGTTTCCTGGAAGTAGAAACGCCTTTTCTTACCAAATCCACTCCGGAAGGAGCCAGGGATTTTTTAGTACCTTCTCGTCTCAATCTCAATAAATTTTATGCTCTTCCTCAATCTCCGCAATTGTTTAAACAAATTCTTATGATAGCGGGTTTTGATAAATACTACCAAATTGTAAGGTGTTTCCGGGATGAAGATTTAAGAAAAGACAGGCAGCCGGAATTTACCCAGCTTGATATTGAGGCATCTTTTATCGAAGAAAAGGATATATTCCGCATGACAGAAGAGATGTTTAAATTTGTATTTAGAGAAGCATTAAGCCTGGATCTTAAAACTCCTTTCCCCCGGATAACATATAAGGAGGCAATGGAGAAGTATTCTTCGGATAAACCTGATTTGGGTGAAGGCGATTTTAGATTTTTGTGGGTTTACGATTTCCCTCTGTTTGGATACAATGACGAAGAAAAAAAATGGCAGCCGAATCATCATCCTTTTACTTCTCCTAACCGGGAGGATTTGGAGTTTCTGGGAAAAGACCCTGCTAAAGTCAGAGCAAGAGCTTATGATTTAGTTTTGAACGGGGTAGAGATAGCTAGTGGTTCGATAAGAATAAATTCCTTGGATTTGCAAAAGAAGATTTTTTCTTTAATCGGTATTTCCGAAAAAGAGGCAGAGGATAAATTCAGTTTTCTTCTAAGAGCTTTTGAATATGGCGTTCCGCCTCACGGGGGTATTGCTTTTGGGCTGGATAGACTTTACGCAATTATCAGTGGTTTGGAGAGCATAAGAGAGATAATCGCTTTTCCTAAAACCCAGAAAGGTGTATGCTCTTTAACTGGAGCCCCGTCATACGTAGAAAAACAACAGCTAAATGAGTTATCTATAAATTTGATAGAGAAGGATACAGAAGAAGAATCACAGGGGGCACGGAGGGAATAAATAACCAAGATACAAGAAACAATAACCAAACAATAATCAATGACCAAATTCAAATAACCAAACCAAAACAGGTGCGAGTGTTTGATTATTGGATATTGAAGTTTTTCGCCAAAGGCGAATCCGCCTAAACAAAATTTATTAAGGTGGCGGAGAATATTGTTTGTATCTTGTATCTTGTATCTTGTATCTTGTATCTTGTTGCTTGGTTATTGGTAATTTAAATTCAGATATTTTTGACAATACCAAATCGAATAAAGGGAGGTAGGTTATGAAAAAAACAATTTTCTTTTTAAGCGCGTTTTTAATCAGCGGTTGTTTAGTCAGGAATTATGAGGTTCAAAAACCAAGGGCTGATTTGGAGATTGAAGGAAATCGAGGTTATTTGGTAGGAACTTCTAAGGAGGAACCTAGGGAATTAAAAAAAACAAGAACTGTCACTGTTTTTGAAGTAGAAATCGGTTCCCGTAGGCCTAAAGTTTCATCGGAGAAGGTTAAAGATTCTTCCCGGAAAAAGCAGGAGAGTAATCTTGCTCAAGGAGAAGAAGATATTTTTGAAGAGGAAGTTGTGGAGGGAAAGATTGTGGCTCAGGCGGGTATCCCGGAATCTCAAGAGGCTCAAAAAGGTTATACTACTTATAAAGTGAAAGAAAAGGATACCCTTCAGAAGATTTCCCAAAAATTTTACGGCACAACCAAAAAATGGTTTCTTCTCTATAAACATAATAAGGATGTACTAAAAAGTCCTGACAAAGTTTATCCCGGTACGGTTATAAGAATTCCTGCGTTGTAGAGTAGACAACAGACATTAAAAGAAGATAGTCTGCCATAGGCTTCTCCAAAGCGGATCCGCCTGATGGCGAAAGATCCGCTTACCCGCCTCTGGAGGGCCTCCGGCGGAAAAATAGAAGGGATATTGAAGGCAGGGGAGAATTTACCTAAGATATAGATATATCTAACGCGATGCAAAAGTTAGTCGAGATTCAGGATAGTGATTTTATACAGTTTGTGTTCGGTGTGGAGGATAAGAATATAAAAAACATCGAAGAAAGATTCAAGGTGAATATTTTTTTGAGGAGCGGAGGAATTCTTCTAAAAGGGGAGAAAGAGCAGTTAAATCTTGTCTGTAATTTAATAAAAAGAATGCATAGTTTATTTAAGAAGGGGCTGACTTTAACTGATAGAGATTTTGACCGGGCAGTATTCCTTCCGGATAATTCTGAAGAATTAGAGCCTTTTAAATTAAAGGTGGCTTCTTTAAAAAAGAAATTTATTTTTCCCAAAACACAAGGACAAAAAAAGTATGTAAAATCCATGCAGAATTTCGATATAACTCTTTCCATCGGTCCGGCAGGGACAGGGAAAACCTATCTTGCTATGGCTATGGCAGTAAATTATTTAATCGCCCAAAAAGTAAAAAGGATAATTTTGACCCGGCCGGCAATTGAAGCCGGAGAATCCCTGGGATTCCTGCCGGGAGATGTGCATGAAAAGTTAAATCCGTATTTGAGGCCTTTGTATGATGCCTTGTATGATATGATGGAACCTGCAACGATAGAAGAATATTTGGAGTCGGGGATTATCGAAATAGCCCCTATAGCTTATATGCGGGGGAGGACATTAAATGATGCTTTTGTTATTTTAGATGAAGCCCAGAATTGCACTTCTGATCAGCTAAAAATGTTTCTTACCCGTTTGGGCTTTGATTCCAAAACAGTAATTGCTGGAGATATAACTCAGAGCGATCTTCCGGAGAAAAAACCCATAGGCCTGGTAGAAGCATTAAAAATATTGAAGCTGATCAAAGGGATAAGCTTTATCCATTTAAGCAAGAAAGATGTGGTCAGACATCCTTTAGTCCAGAAGATAATTCAAGCTTATGAAAACTATTATAAAAAAGCCTAAATTAAATTTAAGCACAGTACTTCTCCCTATTATTTTTTTCAGTGTAAGCGCTTTTGTGTTTTTTATTTACTCCATAGATTTATCTTGCCTTATCCTGGCTTTGTTTCTTTTTATCTACGCGAAATTTTTTCGAAAAATAGAGAAACTGCCTTCTTACGTGGATTTACTTCTTTTAACCAGTATCGCGGTAGTAATTCCTCTTTTAACCACAGTAATTTTTGAAAAAAGCGGGTATTTTATCCCGGCTATCGGTTTTATTATGCTGGTTACTCTTTTATTCGATAATTTAGAACTTTCTCTTTTATTTTCCATATTTATTTCTTATTTGTCAGCCAGCGTTAACGGGGGTAATTTCAACATCGGGATATCTTTATTTTCGGCTTCTTTATGCGTAACAATACTCAGTTACCGCTTAAGGAGAAGAGCTCAGATAATAAAAGCAGGTGTCATTGCCGGTTTTGTCCAGTTCTTTATTGCCTTTATTGTGGAGAATTATCAAAGCGATTTTACTCTATATTCGCTTAATTTTAAGCTGTTTGAATCTTGTCTGATTAACGGGTTTATTTCTTCAATAGTGGTTATCGGGATTTTGCCGATTTTTGAGTTTACTTTTAAGGTTGTGACTAATATATCTTTATTAGAACTCTCTGACTTTAACCACACTCTTTTAAGAAGAATGATTCTGGAGGCACCGGGAACTTACCAGCATTCTTTGGTAGTGGCGAATTTGGCTGAGGCTGCAAGTGAATCTATAGGCGCTAATCCTCTCCTGGCAAGAGTAGGCGCATATTATCATGATATAGGTAAAATTCCTAAAGCTAATTATTTTGTGGAGAATCAAATTCGCTATCGGGATGTACATAAGGATTTAAAGCCTTCGATAAGTAAATTGATTATAATCAATCATGTAAAAGAAGGGGTAGAACTGGCGAAAAAGCACCGGCTTAACCCGCGGATAATAGATTTTGTTGAGCAACATCATGGGAAAAGTTTAGTTTATTACTTCTATCACCGAGCCAAAGAACTTGAACCTGATAAAGAGAAGGAGCTCGATAAAGAGTACCGTTATCCCGGGCCGCGGCCGCAGTCAAAAGAAGTGGCAATGGTATCTTTAGCCGATAACATAGAAGCTTTCTCCCGGACTTTAGAGGACCCTACTCCTTCGCGCATAGAAGAGATGGTAAGAAGTGTGGTGAGAAAGAAATTTATTGAAGGCGAGCTTGATGAGAGCAATTTAACCCTTCGCGATTTGGGAAAAATCATCCAGAGTTTTGTGCGTATCCTGAATGCCGTGTTCCACACCCGTATAAATTACCCCAAGGATGAGAATTCAAATAAAAAACCTTCAAAAAATAAAGAGAATAAACCTATCTGATTTAAAGAAGAAGATAAAAAAGATTTTAGACTACACAGGTTTATCTAAAAAAGGAATCAGCTTTGTCTTTTGCGATAACAAATTAATAAAAAAAATAAATAAAGATTACCTGCGAAAAGAGTACCCCACGGATGTCATTACTTTTCCCCTGGAAGACATTTACTTTAAAGATTCTTTAGGAGAAATCATCATCTCCGTAGAAGAAGCCGCAAAAAACGCTGAAATATACAAAAAGGATTTCGGGGTTGAACTCTTACTTTATGTTATTCATGGGATTCTCCATCTTACAGGATATAATGATACTACTAAAAAAGAGCGGGAAAAGATGAGGGAGAAGGAGGAGGAACTGCTTGAGTACGCGGATCCTAGATCCTAGATCCTCGATGCTGGATCCTGGATGTTAGATGCTTGATACTCGTAAAGATATAAAAAGGAGTAGATAGTAGTTTGTAGTTGGTAGTTGGTTTGGGGAAAGGGATGTATTTGGTAAGCGGTCTGATAATGCATTTTTTAAACAAACTACAAACTACTAACAACAAACTACTCATAGAGAACGTTGATTGTAGTTAGCAGCGAGAGACGAGGGACGCGGGATGATTGAGAAAGATTTAGGGATCGTTCTTAAAAGAATTAATTTCCGGGAGACGAGTTTAATTGTTAGTCTTTTTACCAGAAGATTCGGTAAGATCAGCGGTATCCTAAAAGGGTTTTATTCTTCGAAAAAAGAATTTACCGCCTCAATGGATATTTTCAGCTTAAATGAATTCGTTTTTTATCCTAAACGGTCGACTCTCTGGCTTGTTTCTTTTGCTGATTTAGTCCGGGATTTCTCCTATTTAAGGAATGATTTAGAAAAGAACTGCGTTGCTTGCAAATTTATAGATACGGTTAATCATGTTTTGCCTTTATGGGATAGGAATGAAAATATATTTCTTCTTCTGAATGCTTTTTTAGATTATTTTGTTTCTATCGAATCAAGAAAAGCCTTGTATATTTTTTTTATAAAGTTTTTAAATCTTTATGGGTTAAGGCCGCATTTTAATGCCTGCGTCAAATGCCATAAAGAATTGAATCGAGATTTTTTCTTTAGTGCCTCTTGTGGAGGGCTTTTATGCAATAGATGTAAGCATGAATATAATGATTCTGAACCGGTAACTGCTGAAGCAGCAGCTACTATCCTTTATATCCAGAATGCGGGTTTCCCTCAGGTTTTGCGAATAAATCCTACCCTGAAGTGTGAAGAGGAAATTTCAGGGCTTTTAAACGGATTTTTGAGCCATCATTTGCACCCTAACCTTTTGGGGAAATGGATGACGGCGGATTATAAAAGGTAAAAAATATGTAGAGACAGGTTATGGAAAATAGTCTGCCATAGGCAGACGATTCTCAATTTTCAATTTTCATACTATGAAACCGCTGATTCTGCGGATTAAGAAGAAAATTAATCAGGAGGTGTGGTTTGATTTACAAAGACAGGGTAGAATCGGATATAGAAAAAAAAGCCAAGAGTGTTCAGGGAAAAATTTTTGAGCCCGGAGATATAGAGCGCACGATTTTAAAGACGATTAATTATGAGTATCCTTCGCGTAAAATTATAGTAGAACTTACTACTGATGAATTTACTTCTCTTTGTCCTTTTTCCGGGCTTCCCGATTTCGCCAGAATCAGCGTAAGATATATTCCTAGGAAGAAATTCATTGAGTTGAAGTCTTTAAAATATTATTTCTATGCCTACCGCAGTGTAAAAATTTATAACGAACATGTTATTAATAAAATCCTGGAAGATTTAAAGAAAACTCTTATGCCTCGAGAGATTACTGTTATTGGAGAGTTTACTTCCCGGGGAGGGATAAAGAACACGGTTACTGCTTCGGACAGAGGGAGGAGAAACGGGGGACGAAAGGACGAGGGATGAGAGACGAAGGACGAAAGGGAGAATTGAGCAATAGATGCTCGATCCTCGATCCTAGATGCTCGATAATCGTTAGAAGACAAAAAAGAGAACAGTCTGCCATAGGCAGATCCGCCTCTGGCGGAAAGACAAAGGATAGGAGAAACGAGAGACGAAAGACGAAGGACGACCTTTTAGATAAAAGAATATAGTAATACAGTGGAGTTTACCCCGTTAGAGAAAGCCGCCGATTTTAATCCCACAGGGATAGACCTTCCTATAGCTATTAAGGAAGGGTCTAATCGGCGGTCATT
>JAGLUN010000007.1 GCA_023134705.1 Candidatus Omnitrophota bacterium
AAATTCCTAAAAGTTGTCGCGAAGCGATTTTCTTGAATGCATTTTTCCGGTTAAAACAAGCAGTTATCTAGTAGTTTTAAAAAAGGAGGAATTAGCGATGGGGAAAAAATATATTTACTTCTTTGGAAAAGAGCAGTCCGAAGGTAATGCCAGAATGAAAAATGTTTTAGGAGGTAAAGGCGGGAATTTAGCCGAGATGTCAAGTATCGGGCTTCCTGTTCCTCCCGGTTTTACGATAACTACTGAAGTTTGTAAAGCCTATTATGATAACAATCGAAAATATCCTAAAGAGTTAAAAAAACAGATTGATGATAATCTGGCGAAATTGGAGAAAATAACCGGCAAGAAATTCGGAAATAAGAATGACCCTCTTTTGGTTTCAGTAAGAAGCGGAGCCGCTGTTTCCATGCCCGGAATGATGGATACCGTATTAAATTTAGGACTTAATGATGGGGCTGTTGAAGGGCTAATCCGTCTTACCGGAAATTCCCGTTTTGTTTGGGATTCCTACCGGAGATTTATCCAGATGTTCGGGGATGTAGCTATGGGTGTTTCTCATTCCGCCTTTGAACATGAGCTTGAAGAGATAAAAAGAGCAATAGCAAAGAGAAAAGGAGTTAAAGACGCTGATTCTTTAATTCAGGAAGCGCTTAATAAGCAGGTTCCTGATACTGCTTTAGAGATTGAAGATTTAAAAAAGCTTGTAGAGAGGTATAAGCTTATTTATAAGAAGCATACAAAAGAAGATTTCCCTCAGGATCCCGCCAAACAGCTTATGTGTTCTATTAACGCTGTTTTTGGTTCCTGGAATAACGAAAGAGCTATCGCTTACAGGGAAATTAATAATATCAAAGGACTTCTTGGGACTGCGGTTAATGTGCAGACTATGGTATTCGGGAATATGGGCCAGGATTCGGGAACAGGTGTAGGTTTTACCCGTGACCCCGCGCTTGGAACAAATAAACTTTACGGTGAATTCTTGATGAATGCTCAGGGTGAAGATGTTGTGGCCGGAATAAGAACTCCTTTGCCTATAAAAGAGCTTAAAAAGTATGACAAAAAAAGTCTGGAGCAGCTTCTTAAGATAAGGTTAAAACTTGAGAAGCATTATACGGATATGCAGGATTTCGAATTTACCATTGAGAGAGGTAAGCTTTTTATGCTTCAGACCAGAACAGGTAAAAGAACGGCTCAGGCAGCAATGAAGATTGCCGTAGATATGGTAGAAGAGAAGTTAATAACTAAAGAAACGGCGATTATGCGGATTCAGCCTGAGCAGATTGATCAGCTTCTTCATCCTATGTTTGATTCAAATGAAGAGAAGAAAGCAAAGGTTTTTTCTAAGAGCGGGCTTCCGGCTTCTCCGGGGGCGGCGGTAGGACAGGCAGTATTTACGGCTAAGGATGCCGAGAAATGGAAGGAGAAAGGGAAAGATGTTATTCTTTGCCGGGTGGAGACTTCTCCCGAGGATATAAGGGGTATGGACGCGTCCAAAGGTATTTTAACCGCCAGAGGCGGCATGACTTCTCACGCGGCAGTAGTTGCCCGGGGTATGGGTAAATGTTGTGTTGCCGGTGCCGGTGATATTAGTATTAATGCGCATAAAAAAGAAATGCGGTCCGGAGAAAATTTGATAAAAGAGGGAGATTGGATTTCTTTAAACGGGAGTAAAGGAATTGTCTACTCCGGAAGCATAAAAACTATAACGCCTAAAATGACCAACACTTTTGAAACATTAATGAAATGGGCCGATCAGGCACGCAGATTAGGAGTGAGGACTAATGCTGATACTCCGCATGATGCTAAGACAGCAGTTGGATTCGGAGCTGAAGGTATTGGTTTATGCAGAACCGAACATATGTTTTTTGAAGGAAAAAGAATTATATCTTTCAGAAAGATGATTCTGGTTGCTCCGGAAGTGAAAAGATTACGGGATTTAATTGTACAGGAGAGCGACGAGAGCCGGAAGAAGGAATTAGAAGAACAATTAAAGGAACCTTTAAAACAGTATCTGCAGGCTTTAAAAGAATTGTTACCTGTACAGAGAAGAGACTTTGAAGGTATATTTAAGGCTCTTAAAGGGTATCCTTGCACAATTAGATTGTTAGACCCTCCTTTACATGAGTTTTTACCTCACGACGAAAAAGGCCAGCGGGAGTTAGCCAAAGCTATGGGAGTTGATTATAATAAAGTAAAGGATACGGTTGAATCTTTAAAAGAACTTAACCCTATGTTAGGGCATCGCGGATGCAGGCTGGGGATTACTTTCCCAGAAATAACCGAGATGCAGACGCAAGCTATTATTGAGGCGGCTTTGAACGTGCATTCTAAAGGTATCCGGGTAAAACCCGAGATTATGGTTCCTCTGATTGGTACTGCCAAAGAGTTAGAGCTTCAAAAAAAGGTTATTCTGAATATAGTAGAAGATATTAAGAAGAAGAAAAAAATGAAAAAATTACCTTTTGACTTAAAAATCGGAACTATGATTGAGGTTCCCCGTGCTGCTATTACTGCCGATGAAGTAGCAAAAAGTGCTGAATTTTTTTCATTCGGTACTAATGATTTAACTCAGATGGGTTGTGGTTTCTCAAGAGATGACGCGGGAAAATTTTTAGGTGATTACGTAAAGATGGGAATATATGAGGACGACCCTTTTCAGAAATTAGATACCGCGGGAGTAGGGAAATTAGTAGAGATTGCTACAGAGTTAGGAAGGAAAGTCAAGAAAGATTTAAAAATAGGCATCTGCGGCGAGCATGGAGGAGAGCCTCAATCAATAAAATTCTGTCATCAGATAGGCTTAAATTATGTAAGTTGTTCTCCTTTCAGGGTTCCCATTGCCAGGTTAGCCGCGGCTCAGGCAACTTTGGAAGAGGTTTTGAAAAGCGGGAAGAAAAGATAATATACGAAGAATGCAGATTTGATCCTAGATCTTGGATGATAGTTTAAAGATTAAACATTTTTAAACGAGCATCTAGGATCGAGGATCGAGGATCTAGGATCGAGTATCTTATGTTTTTTTGAAGTCTGTTGTCTGAAGTTTGAGGTTTGTAGTAATCATGGAAGCCATTAAAGCTTATTTAGAGAGGATTAAAGATATCCCTTTGCTTTCTAAAAAAGAGGAAATAGAGATGATAATAAAAGCCAAGAAAGGGAATAAACGGGTACGCAGGAAATTAATTAATTCTAACTTGAAATTAGTAGTAAATATTGCTAAACATTATAACCACTTCGGATTACCTTTAATGGATTTAATTGCTGAGGGTAATATAGGACTTATGAAGTCAGTAAATAAGTTTAATGTAAAGAAAGGCTATAGATTCTCTACTTACGCGGCTTGGTGGATAAGGCAGGCTGTAACCAGAGCTTTAATTGATCAGGGTAAGCTTATCCGCGTTCCGGTTTATATGAGCGAATTGATTTCCAAGTATAAGAAGGCAAAAGAACATTTACGCCAGAAATTTAAGAGAGAACCGAGTTTAGGGGAGATAGCCAAGAAAATGAAATTGACGGTGGAGAAAATTGGTCATTTCGAGATGTGGATAACAAAAAAAGCGTCGTTAGACGCGCCTGTAGGTGTAGACGGAGAATCTCAATTGAGTGATTTTATTAGAGCCAGCGGTTACGCCGATAGCGAGAAGGAACTTGAGGCCTTTTTCCGGCATGAGGATGTAATCCGGCTTTTAAATATTAATAAGATTAGTGAGCGGGAACGAAACGTTTTAGATTTAAGGTTTGGGATTACTGATGGTCGGTCTCATACTTTAGCCGAGGTGGCTAAAGAGATTAAAGTTTCCCGGGAGCGAATAAGACAGATTGAAGAGGCAGCTTTAAAGAAATTAAAGCGGTATGTTTTAGAACAGCAAAAGAGCGAAATGGAGTTATGAAAGAGACTCAAGACTCAATAGAGAAAGTCATAAGAAAGTCAATATAGATATATGTTGAGATAAATAGTCCGCCAAGGCGGCGGAAAATGCAATCAAGTTTAGATACTCGATTCTAGATCCTAGATGCTCGATAATAGAACCACGTAAAAGGAAACACGGATTTCACTAATTTTACGAATTTCATGCGAATAATTTTTCTGGTTTCCTTCATAAAAAATTTTAATCCCTAAAAAAAGATATAAAATTTATAAGGAGGCCGGGAATACAGGAAACAGATAAAGAAAAGATAAAGATACTAATAATTTTAAATTAAAACTATATTTTAATAAAAAAATATTTAGAAAATAAAGAGAATTTTTTACCACGAAGGGCACGAAGAAAAAAATAGAAAATATTTATTTTATTGAATCTTCGTACAGCTGGCGGCAAAGCAGACAGCCTTCGTGAACTTCGTGGTAAAATAAAAAAGCAGACAACAAGCCCATGCAGTTGATTTTCAAGTGTTATCTGAAAATAATAAGAAAAAAGGTTTTGGTTAAAAAACAATCCGTGTTAATCAGTAGAATCTGCGGTTGAATTAAGTTATTAAAAATATTAAAGGTTTTTGACAACATATTATATTGTCAAACAGAGTAAAAGGGAGGATATGATGGAGTTGGCAAAAACTATAAGGAACATCCCGGATTTTCCCGTAAAAGGTATTCTTTTTAAAGATATAACCACCCTTCTTAATGATAAAAAAGCCTTTAAAACAGTAATTAACCGTTTAACCGCTTCTTTTAAGGATAAGGGAATAGATTATATAGTTTGTGCCGAAGCAAGAGGTTTTATTTTCGGAGGGGCATTAGCCTATAAATTAGGGTGTGGTTTAGTTCCGGTAAGGAAACCGGGAAAGCTTCCTTATAAAACTTACACCTATACTTATTCTTTGGAATACGGTAAGGATTCTTTGGAAATTCATCGTGATGCTTTTCCTCCCAGAGCCAGGATTTTAATTTTAGATGACCTTCTTGCTACCGGAGGAACTACTTTAGCTTTAGTTAATTTAGTGAAAAAACTAGGGGGTAAGATAGCCGGGATAGGATTTCTTATCGAATTAACCGGGCTCAAAGGAAGAAATAAGCTTAGAGGATACTCTTTGTATTCATTAATAAAATTCTAAAATGGCGGGCGATTAGTTGATATACTCGCTGAGGCCATAAAAAGTGAATTCTACATGTTTGAAAACCGAAAATACTGACGGAAAATGAAAAGATAGGGGTATGAAAAAAACCACAGATGAACACAGATGAACACAGAAAAGAATTTCTTTATAAAGAACTAACCGGAGAAATTATAAGCTTCTCATATAATGTCCACAATACATAATGTCCACAATACATTAGGATGTAGATTATTGGAGAAAGTGTACGAAAATTTACTTACATGGAATTAGAACTAAGAAAAAAGAAAGTTTTGCCTCAAAAAGAGTTTAATTATAAATTTTGCCAAACCGAAGCTGTGGTATAAAAGATTAGTAGTTTAAAGCTGTGTGTACTTGTACCTGTGTTAATCTGTGGTTAAAAAAAAGGAATATAAAACCACAGATAACCACAGGAAAAGAGCAAAAAATATTATTTATTTTAAAAAGTTTAGATAAGGATGGAAGTTCTAAAATTACAATTTGTGAGCTCAACAAGTATAGTTGATAGCCGATAGTCAAATGGCCCATGGATCATAGACCATATTGGCCATTAGCCAATCCGCGCCCGTAGCTTCCGCCAGAGGCGGATCCGCCTGATAATATAAATTAAGGTGGCGGGCAATCGGATATTTTATTTCCGGTTCTTTTAACCATAGGCTATTAGCCATCAGCCATTTGCCATTCCGCGCCCGTAGCTCAATCGGATAGAGCGCAGGCCTCCTAAGCCTGATGTGGCCGTTCGATTCGGCCCGGGCGCAATTTAGCAAATAGCGAATGGCTTATAGTACATTCCTTCTTTTTTTATACGTATATTTTGGCGTTGACAATTATCATCTATAGTGATAATTTTATCACTAAAAGTGATAGCCGTCATATTGTATATGAAAACTCAAATAATAAAATTATTTTATAATAACTTATTTTCCCAATTTACCATACACGAATTAGCCAAAAAGACTAAGACATCCTATAGCTATGTTCACAGGCAGGTTAATCTGTTGAAAGAAGAGGAGATTTTAATCATTAATCAGCAATCCAATCGGAAGTACTGCCGTCCAAACTATAGTCATCCGGAGGTTAAAACACTTTTTGTCCAAGTGTCCAATCAAATCACAGAGGATTTTTTAAAAAAAAGAGAAAAAATTGCCTTGATAACTAAACGGCTTTTTTCCATATTACCAAAAAAAACACATTATAATTTATTTTCTATTGTATTGTTCGGATCGTTGGTAAAAGGAACTGACTTTAAGAAAAGCGATATGGATCTTTTTGTTCTTGTCCCTTCAAAAAAACAATATGATGAACCTATTGAGATGGAGTGTGTCGCGTTATCAAGAACCTTCGGCATTGAACTAAATCCTATCATTTCAGAACCGAAGAATTTATTGACAATGTTGAAAGATAAAGACGTTAATGTGGGGAGAGAACTTCTAAAAAATAAAATTATATTATTCGGCGCGGAAAAATTCTGGGAATTGGTCTTTGAGGTTATCAAATGAGTAATTTAAGGACAGAAATGCTGAAAATCAAAGTAAAAGGTTATTTTGAGAATGGTGATTTACGGATAGATCCGGCAATTACCGTTTTAGTCAAGTATTATATCGATAAGGCAAGGCATATATTGAAACAGCTTCTCTACTAACGGAGGCGTCAAACCATAGCGAGATTAAAAAGAAGCTTAAGGTAAGTGCCGATTATAACGGATATGACTGGGTGATAAGTTGTGGATATTATGCGATGTTCCACGCGGCAACCGCGGCTTTGGCTGCTATTGGAATCAAAGCGGAAAAACATGAAAGTCTCATTGACGCGTTGGAGTATCATTTTGTTTTAAAGCAGCAAGCGATCAAACTTGAGGATATCGGCAAAATTAAATTCGCTAAGCGGCTTGATGAAAAATATGTTAACCGAATGTGGGCGGCAAAATCGAAAAGAAATACCGCGCAGTACAAATCTGATGTTGTAATCGTCCAAAAGGACTCTGAGAAGATTTACAAAAACGCGATTGATTTTGTTGATGCCTTGGAGATTTTGATAAAAGTGTTGAAGTAACTGCTGTTAGAATTTTAGTGTCTTTGTGCCTTGGCGGTAAGATATTAAAAAGCCCTACCCAAAATATAGGGGTAGATATAAGAGAATCCACAATTTGTAGGCGGAAAAGGGTAAAAAAAACTTGACAAGGAAAGGAATATTTGCTAAAAGAAGATAAGCTCTTTGAAAACGGTTTTTTAACCGGATGTTTTTTTTGGCAGTTATTAGTTAGAGTTATACATCCGAAGACAATTTCAATTTCAGGAAAAAAGGAGGTGAGATAAAATAAAAGCTGAAAATAAATGAAATCCCTGAAGTTGTCAAAAAAGTGGATGATATAACATAGATCAGGTTGATTATTAACAAAGGGTTGAAAACCTTGTTGGAATAAATAAAATTATGCCTTTAAAAAGGAGGAAACAAATGAGTAAGAAATTGATTGCTTTCGTGGCAATCCTGGCAATATGTTCAGGGTACTCTTTTGCCGCGGTAGAAAATCTTAAAGTAGGCGGAAGTATAGATACTTACGCCGTAAACCGGAGTGATTATGATTTAGGCGTTCACGCCGCTACTGGCCTGGATGATGGTATCACTGCTCTTGCGAGTATTACCAAACTAAAATTTTTTGCTGACCTTACTGAAGAGGTAAATGCTAATATAGTTGTTAAATATGAGCACCTTTTTGGAGCATCAGCCGTTGATAGGTTCTATGTACCGGTAGCGTTCGTTACTCTTAAGGATATTCTTGATTCTCCCTTGACTTTAAAAATCGGTAAACAAAAGATTGTTTTGGGAAGCGGGCTGCTTATTAGCAAATCCACTACTAATCAGACTACCTCAGGCCTTTCTCCGTATAATGCCGCTTTGTTGGGAGACTTGAACCCCGGTAGTACATTCGCGGGTATAACCGGTGTAATTGACCTTTCTCCGGCTACAATAACTTTAGGCTATGTAAAAATTACTGAAGGTGCTACTGCCGTCCATAATGATACTAATCTTTACCTGGTAAATCTTAATTATGACCTTGAGGACATTGTTGAGAGCACTAGTGCTGATTTGTATTATGTGGGGAAGAATACTCAGGGTAAAGCCGCGGCTCAGGATGATGTTAAAAATGTTGGTGTCAGAGTAGTAAGTTCCGCCTTAGAGAATTTAACTTTAAGCGGGGAATTTTGTTATCAGTTCGCCAAAGAAGACGGCATGAGAGCTGACAACAAAATAAGAAGCGATACAGCAATAGAGTTAGCTGCTACTTACGCTTTACAGGATATGGAGTGGAATCCTACAATCGGGATTGATTACACTCTGATAAGCGAGAATTGGGATCCAATGTATGAAGGCCAGACCCCGGCTAATATCGCTAACGCTCTGTTTCCTAATACTAATGTTGCTGCTGCTGGGCTGACTTTAACTGCTCAGCCAAGAGAAGACATCTCTTTAAAACTTCGTTATGTTAATTTAAAGCTGGTAGAAGAGATTATTGGCCTTGGAAACGATTATTGTGCTGCTTACGCTATAAATACCGACAAGAAAGCTTTAGGCGACGAAATTGATTTAGCTATAGCTTATGATTATACTGAGGATGTGCAGCTTGGGCTTAACCTGGATTATTTCAATCCTGGCAGCGTTTTTGCCGATACTAATGATGAAGCGGCTACGCAGTTATTAGGAACCATGAAAGTCTCCTTCTGAGTGTAGACTACTTTGAAATTAAAAACCCCGGAAGATAATTCTTCCGGGGTTTTTTTATCCATTTTCTATCTTCTATTTTCGATTTTCCACCCTATGACGTCCCCGCAGGCGACATATGACATTATCTGACTTTTAGCACCGCGTATCTATTATCTAATATTTTTTAATTTTTCAATTCTCCAAATAACATCTTTCAATATATTTCAACCTATATCTATTTATTTCTACCTATTTCTATATATTTTCCGCCGGAGGCGGATCTTCCGCCTACAGGCGGATCCGCTTTGGAGGAGCCTATGGCAGACTATTGTATCTCAATGTATATCTATATATTTCACCCTTCGCGAATACTCAGGGTAAACTCAGCACATTTTTATCATCGAGGATCTAGGATCGAGTATCTAAACTTGATTGCATTTTCCGCCGCCTTGGCGGACTATATATTTCACGAAGTATATTTCCACATATTTTCCTCCGAAGGCGGATCTGCCTATGGCAGACTATCTTCTATTTTCGATTTTCGATTCTCTATTTTCTAAGATCGAGCATCTAGGATCGAGTATCTGTTCTCTGTATTATTTTTTTATGTTGTTTAATATAACAATTGTATTTCTACACATTTCTATATATATCCACATATTTCCATTTTCAATCTTCTATCCTCTAATGCCTGAAGTCTGATTTATTATCTCATTTTTCTATTGATAGCCGGGGGAAATAAGGTATAATAGTTCCAGCTTTTAATTTATGCTGAATTATAGTATACAAATTAAATAAAAGGAGCTGTAATGGAAGAATTGAAGTTAACTGAAGAGGAGGTAAGAGAAGGCGCCGGTTTTGCTGCCTTGTCTTATGTGTTTTTTTTGTGGTTTCTCACTTTTCTTTTTAAGAAAAACAATGGATTTGCCCATTATCATGCCAAACAGGGATTAGTAATCTCTTTGGGAGAAATAATCCTTGCTTTTTTTTCTTTTCTTCCTTTGATTTACCCTATCGGGGTAATTTTGTTTTTGATAGTTTCTTTATATGGAATTTATTCCGCTCTAACAGGTAAATTATGTAAAATCGCTATAGTCAGTAAAATAGCGGCCAAAATAGTTATTTAAATACTTTTGCGGTAAATATTTTTTTTCATCCGCTGAAGGAGAATAAAAAAATGAGTTCTTTGCTAAGAGTTTGGCAAGAGGTTCATTTAGGAGATTTGAAAAAGCATTTATTGGTCGCCGGAGAATTAACAGGCCAATGTTTGAATTGCCATAAGCTGGGAATAAATTTAGCTGCTAAGTTTTGTCCCGGGTGCGGGGTTGAATTCAAGTTCATGGGGTTCAGAAGGAAAATTAATCTTTCATCTTTAGCCCGATTAAAAAAGAAATACGCACAGATGACTTTTATTGATTTTGATGATTTCAAGAAAGCATTAGCAAAAATAGACGCAAGAAAAATCTTGAATATTTAATCCGGAATCGGTAAAATAAAGCTATGAGAAAGAAGTCTTTTACCTTAATTGAGATTTTAGTCGGCGCATTAATTTTAGCTTTAGCCTTTGGAGGAATTTTTGCCGGTTTTATTGCTGTTCGTAAATATGTTTCCCATTCCAACGAAAGGTTAATCGCGGCAAATTTGACAAGGACTATTTTAAAAAATCTTTATTCACAGTTAGGGGAAGATAATTGGACGGATGCGAATGGTCCTTTTGTGGATGGTAAAACTTATGATTTGGGAACCGTAACCATTGATAATTTTGATTATACGATGAGTTATACTGTAACCGGGACAACGGGAGATCGCAAACAGATTGAAGTAAATATAACTTATCCTGATATAGACCTATGAAAAAGTCCGTAACCTTAATTGAACTTATTATTGCCGTATCTTTATTGGCGGTTATTATCTTGGCGGTAACCGCTTTTAGCGTGGCCAGCCACAGATTTTATCAATCCTCAAAAAGGAAAATGAAAGTTTTGAATGAATTAACCTATCTCCTGGAACATATAAATAAAAACGTGTCTTTAGCCATAGGAGATATTAATAATCCGGGAGTAGTTGTTACGTCTACAACTTTACAAATAAGACAGGATATCCATTCAGGGACAAGACAGCCTAATAATACCCCTGAAGATTATAATGATGATACCTGGGTTGAGTATAGAGTGAATACTAATGATCTGGATTTTTGTCCGATTTATCTTTACGCGACTTCTACCTGTTCAGGGGCGTATGAAACCCTTTCTTTAAAAAAAATAGTAAGAGATGCTGCTCCGAATGATTTCGAATTTACTCAGACCTCACCAGGAGGAGTATCAATCTCGAATTTAAAATTAAGGTATGATGCGACAAAGAGTAAAGAGGGCAAGACAAATCCTCAAGCAGAAATTTCTATCATTTCTTTTGTCTCTATGTCGCACTCCACAAATTAGCCTGCCCCTCCGGTTTTTAATAGCCCTTGAAATTTTAGATTTAGAGTTTACAATAGAGAGCGCGGGAGCATCTCGATCTGCGATCCTCGATCTGCGATACTCGATCCGCGATACTCGATGCTCAATACTTGATGCTTGTGCTCGTTAATTTTTTTCACCGTCTTTTTGATATACGCGTATACTATACTCTTCGCGCTATGCATTAGGCCTTATTGCCCTATGCTCTATGTTTTTCTCACACTTTGCCCTATGCTCTTTGCTCTATGCATTATAATACGGGCCGGTAGTTCAGCTGGGAGAATGTCTCGTTCGCAACGAGAATGTCGGCGGTTCAAGTCCGCTCCGGTCCACCATTTTTGTTTAATAACGCTAATGCGTTTTAAAAAGACACAAGACTCGATGCTCAATAATAAATATGGTATTAGAAAAATCGAAAGAAAAGTAATCGCAGGGAACGAAAGAAAAAACAGATGGATTAAGAATCAATATGGAAACCAGGAGGCCAAGAGGAAAAAAGCATATTGGTTCCTTTATCGCGTTATTGAATTAAAATTTGAGGATACAGAAAAAATAAAGGAAATTTTTTACCACAAAGGGCACGAAGAAAAAAAAGAAGAGGAATCATTTATTTTATTAAAGTCTTCGTATAGCTGGTGGCAAAGCAGACAGCCTTCGTGAACTTCGTGGTAAAATAAAGAACCAAATAATCTGTCAATGCACGCAGTTGATTTATAAAATAATCCGAGTTAATCCGTTCAATCAGCGGTTAAAGAAAATAGCCTCAAGGCACTAAGATCGCCCGCCCAAGGCGGGTCCGCCTTCGGCGGAAAAATAGAAGATAGTCTGCCATAGGCTCCTCCAAAGCGGATCCGCCTGTAGGCGGAAGATCCGCCTCTGGCGGAAAAATGGATAAAGGATAGGGGAAAAAAATATGAAACCACACAGTACAAAATATAGACAATATTCATCGTGCGCAATTATTAAATTATCTTAAAAATTTTGGTTTAAGAGTTGGTTTAATTATAAATTTTGCGAGCCCGAAGCTGCCGTATGAAAGATTAGTGGTTTAAAACTGTGTGTACTTGTACCTGTGTTAATCTGTGGTTAAAAAAAGAGGGATATAAAACCACAGATGAACACAGATGAACACAGAAAAAAAGCAAAAAACATTTTTTATATATTTCCCTGTGGTTAATATAAAATTTTATCTTGTTAATCCAGTTAATCCTGTCAAAAAAAATGTGGTTGAAAAATAACCCGCGGTAATTAGCTCAAAATGCAGATAAAAATTAATAAGTTCATACTTAAAAGTATTTTTTTAGCCGCGTTCTTTATCGGACTGGGAAAAGATTATTGTATTTTGCCGGGTAATGCTGAGGAGATTAAGAAAGCTGAGTTTGCCGGGTTTTTCTATCCCGCTGACAGTAAGGATTTGAATTCTTCATTAGACAGGTATTTAAAGGAAGCAGAGGTTTCTCCAATAGAAGGAGAAATTTTAGGAGTGATTTGCCCTCACGCCGGGTATATTTATTCAGCCGCGATTGCTGCTTATAGTTTCAAAATTTTAGAAAATAAGAAGATTGATACCGTAATTATCCTAGCTCCCACGCATAATTATTATTTTGAAGGGGTAAGTATATATCCTCAAGGTTTTTTTCAAACCCCTTTAGGGAATTTGGAAGTAGACAGTGAGCTTGCCCGGGAATTTAAAAACCTTAATTTTGTACAGTTTAAAAAAGAATATTTTAACCGGGAACATTCTGTAGAAGTTGAGCTTCCCTTCATAAGGAAAGTCATGGGAGAAGTTAAAATCGTTCCGGTTATCTTTGGTAGTGTAGGCTATGAAGAGATGGAGCATCTGGCCGAAAAATTATTCCGGATTTCTTCACGGAGAAATATTATTATTGTCGTTTCTACTGACCTCTCGCATTATCATCCCTATGAAGCGGCAGTGAAGATAGACAGCGATACGATGAATTTGATTCGGGAAAAAGACAGCCGTAAATTATGGAATACACGTAGTTACTCCGGCGGGAGAGCCTGCGGGATGGGTCCTTTAATTACTTTTCTTGAGTATGTTAAAAAGAAGAGAGCGCGGATAGAAATTTTAAAATACGCTAATTCCGGAGATACGGCCGGGGATAGGAGTAGAGTCGTGGGATATTTAAGCGCGGCGGCTTGTGTAGGCCGCGAGTTTCAGAGCCTGGATAACGAAAGACAAATCAGAGACAAAGGACGAGAGATGAGGGAGAAGGCGGAAGACAGGGGAAAAGAATATAAAAAAGTAGATAAAGAGGAGGCGGGGAGAATGGAAGATTATGATTTAATCAGAGAGGAGAAGATTTCTTTGCTCAATATTGCGCGTAAAACTTTAGAAATTTATCTTAAATCAGGTGGAATCCCCGAATTTAACGTGAATTCCAAAGAGTTGAAAGAAGAACGAGGGGCCTTTGTAACTTTGAAAAAGGGAGGCGCTCTTCGCGGCTGTATCGGGAGGATTGTTTCTGATACTCCTCTTTATAAAGTAATATCTAAACTGGCGGTTGATTCTGCGGTAAATGATCCCCGCTTTAAGCCTCTCAGTTTTGAAGAATTGAAGGAAGTGGAGATTGAGATATCAGTACTTTCCCCTTTTGAAAAAATTAATAAGCTTGAGGAAATCGAAGTAGGAAAGCATGGGCTTATTATACAGAAAGGATTTTCTTCCGGGCTTCTCCTGCCTCAGGTTCCTGTTGAATATAACTGGGATAGAACTACTTTTTTAGAGCATCTTTGTTCTAAGGCCGGGTTGCCTCAAACTGCTTATAAGGATGAAGATGCTGTAATTCATAAATTTATTGCTTTGGTATTTTCGGAAGATGAGTTTAAAGATTCTGAAACCGCGGATTAGAAATAGACCCAGGACCCGGTAGTATCAAAAGTAATCTGACAGAAATATGAAAAAAACCACAGATAAACACAGATGAACACAGAAAAAAACAAAAAAGGTTTTTATATGTTTCCCCGTGTTTAAACAAAAAAAATATATTTAATTCGGCGGGTTCGGCGGTTAAATAAAAGATGAAACCACCAATAACACCAATTAACACGAATACAAATATATGAAAAAATAGTAAACCCCGTTAGAGAACGTAGTTCTCTAACGGGGTAAAATAAATATTCGTGGAGATTTATGTTATTCGTGGTTAAAGATAATAAAATTATAACTTGGCAATCCAGTTGACTTACTACGAGCCTTCGGCGCTTCGTAGGCTAACTAATTTTAGGTTAAAAACACTTTTGATCATATTATAAATTTTGCCAAACTGAAGCTACGGTATGAAAGATTAGTAGTTTAAAGCTGTGTGTACTTGTACCTGTGTTAATCTGTGGTTAAAAAAATCCGCGTTAATCCGCTCAATCAGCGGTTAAATAAAAAACAATGCCTTTAGAAATACTATGTCTAAGATAAGGTTTTATTTCCCTCCCTGCGAAATAAAAAGTCATATTTTACTGGAGGATAAGCGGAATATTCATAAAATAAAGAATGTTCTTCGTCTAAAAGAAGGCGGGTCTTTGTTTATTTTTGACGGCCAAGGTAAAGAGTATCTCTATAGCATTGAAAATACCGGCAAAAAGGACTTAAGTTTGAAAAGAATTAAGACGACAAGAGAGGAATTTTTCCCTCAATTTACGGTTTCTTTAGCTTTTCCTTTAATGAGAGAAGCAAAGCTGGATTTAATTTTTCAGAAAGCCACGGAATTAGGGGTATTTAGATTCCTGCCTTTTTTGGCGCGGCGGGGAGCCGTTGTTAAGAATCCCTCAAAAATTAAATTGGAAAGATGGCGGAAAATAATCGAGGAAGCCGCGCGGCAGTCGGATAGGTTATGGCTTCCCCGGATAGAAGAGGTTAAACCTTTTGATGATGTTATAAAGGAAGAAGCTGATATTAAGCTTGCCGCGTACAGGGATGGAGAGATGCTTCAGGCTTTGGTCGATAAAAAGAAGCATAAAAGGTTTTTTCTTATCATCGGCCCGGAAGGTGATTTTTCTCAGGAAGAGAAACAGAAGTTGAAAGAGGCCGGTTTTCGTTTCCTGAAGCTTTCAGAGAATATTTTAAGGAGTGAAACAGCGGCATTCTTTTCGGTAGGCATATTAAATTATATCTGTTCCGGCATCGGAAAGTAGGTATTGTCAAGAGTTTTTGCTGAGTATCTCCATGTTTTTTATGGTATAGGAAAGTAT
>JAGLUN010000070.1 GCA_023134705.1 Candidatus Omnitrophota bacterium
TTTGGAGTCGACCCGTGCGAAGCCTCCTCGTCAGAGGAGTGCGAAGCCTGCCCGTCAGGGTATACGGGCAAATAATGCTAACCGCATTATTTGGGTTAACGGAAAGCGTTAGACGTTTTCGCCATAATATGATAATATGCGATAATAGTTTTCTCGCGATACCGGCAAAAATAGAATAAAAAAATATGAAAAAGAAGGGAAATATTATCTATTCTAAAGAGTTTGGGCGGGGAGGTAAAGTTTTTTAATAAAAGGCTTTGTAAGTAAACCCCGTTAGAAATAGGATACGGAAGGTGTCCGTTATTTCTAACGGGGTAAAGAAAATATAAAGATATTCAGCAAAAACTTTTGACAATAACTTTCTCGCTTATAGGAGGCAGGGTAGTGAAGATTGCTAATAGTATAACCGAACTTACCGGCAATACACCTTTGGTAAGGTTAAATAAAATAGGGAAAGATTCAGGGGCGGATTTAGTAGCAAAACTTGAATTTTTTAATCCCCTTTCGAGTATCAAAGACCGGATTGGAGTAGCTATACTTGAAGATGGTAAAAAAAGAGGTTTGCTCCGGAAAGATTCCGTAGTTATCGAGTCGACAAGCGGTAATACCGGGATTGCTTTGGCTTTTGTCTGCGCGGCTAAAGGCTATAAATTAATCCTTACTATGCCTGAGAATATGTCAGAGGAGAGGCTTAAACTCCTGGAAATATTAGGAGCAGAGGTAGTTTTAACTCCTGAGAAAGAAGGGATGAGCGGAGCGGTAAAAAAAGCCGAAGAGCTTAAGGCAAAAACCCCCAATTCTTTTATGCCCCGGCAATTTAATAATTTTATAAATCCCGGAACTCATCAGAAGACTACTGCCAAAGAAATCTGGCGGGATACTGAGGGAAAAGTAGACATAATAGTTTGTGGGGTAGGAACCGGGGGCACTATTACCGGTATAGCCGGAGCTTTAAAGTCAGAAAAGAATAACCTTAAAATTGTTGCTGTTGAGCCGGAGAAATCCTCTGTGCTTTCCGGAGGAGAGCCTGGTTATCATAGAATTCAAGGGATTGGGGCGGGGTTTATCCCCGAGATTTTAGATCTAAAATTAATAGATGAAGTAGTTAAAGTGTCTGACGAGAACGCTTATGAAATGACAAGAAGGATGGCGAAAGAGGAAGGAATTTTTGCCGGTATCTCCAGCGGAGCTGTTGCTTGGGCCGCTTTAGAAATAGCGAAAAGAGAAGATTCAAAAGGAAAGTTAATTGTTGGTATATTCGCCGATACCGGAGAGAGGTATTTGTCGGTGCTATAGGAGAATTTAGAAAATAGAAGAGAGAGAAAGATAAAGGATAAAGTAGAATGTAGTTTGTAGTTAGTAGTTGGTTTGGGGAAAGGTATATCTTGGTGAGCGGCCCGATAACAGATTTTTTTAACAAACTACAAACTACTAACAACAAACTACAAATTACTCATAGAAAATTAAGGATAATCCGCGGTTGAAATATTAGTTGTAATATTTTATGATAGACAGAATTAGGCGGTTAAAAGAGCAAAAGAACGCGGTTATTTTAGCGCATAATTACCAGGTTCCTGAAATCCAGGATATTGCCGATTTCCTGGGAGATTCTTTAGAGTTATCAAAGGTTTCCCAAGAATTAAAAGTATCTCTAATTGTTTTCTGCGGGGTAAGATTTATGGCTGAAACCGCTAAAATTTTGTCTCCGGAGAAACGTGTTCTTTCCCCGGTTCCAGATGCCGCCTGCCCTTTAGCGGATAAAATTAATACCAGACAGCTTTTGGATTTGAAAAATAAGTATCCTGATGCCTGGGTAGTAAGTTATGTGAATAGCACAGCGGAAATCAAAGCTTTAAGTGATATCTGCTGCACTTCTGCGAACGCGGTTAATGTTGTAAGGAATATACCGGTTAAACAGATTATTTTTGTTCCCGATAAAAATCTGGGCTGGTGGGTAAAGAAAAATGTTTTTCAAAAAGAAATAATCATCTGGGAAGGATTTTGTTATGTTCATGAAGAGTTTAGTTTAGAAGATTTGAGGAAGTCTAAAGAAGCTTGTCCCGGAGCTGAAGTGATGGTTCACCCTGAGTGCCGGGCTGAAATCTTAGAGTGCGCTGATTACGTTGTTTCTACTTCCGGGATGCTAAAAAGAGCGAAAGAGTCTCCGGTAAAGAAATTTATAATTGGAACAGAAGAAGGAATGATTTATCGTTTAAAAAAAGAAAATCCGCGAAAAGAATTTTATTCTTTAGGTTGTCCTAAAGTATGTAAGGATATGAAAAAAATAAGTTTAAAAGATGTCTTAACCAGTTTAGAAGAAGAGAAGTTTGAGCTTGAGCTTGAAGCGGGCGTTATCGCTAAAGCCAAAAAAGCTATTGGAAAAATGATGAAGTATGTTTAGGGATAGCATCTGACAGCGATAGACAATAATAGAGGAAACAGTAGTTAAAAATGAAATGTAAATTCTGCAAAGAGCAAGCGCGTATAAAACTGAGAAGTTATAATCTCAGGCTTTGCGAAAATTGTTTCCAGGATTTTTTTAAAAAAAGAGTGCGTTTAACAATAGAAAAGTTCAAAATGCATTCTTCCGGAGATAAGATCCTGATTGCTGTCTCAGGGGGCAAAGACAGCCTTTGTTTATGGCATGTCCTTGATGACATAGGTTATAAGACTCAAGGTTTGCATATTGATTTAGGTATAGCCGGGTATTCCGAAAAGTCAAAAGAGTATGTATTGAAATTCGCAAGGGATAATAATTTCAATTTAAAAATAATCGATGTTAAGGAGGAGTTAGGGGCAGGGGTAAGAGAACTTTCCAGGATAGCCGGGCGGGTTTCCTGCGGTGTTTGCGGAATGTTGAGAAGATACATAATGAACCGGGAAGCAGAGGGATTTAACTGTCTTGCGACCGGTCATACTTTAGATGATGAAGCAAGCACTCTTTTTGGGAATTTGCTTAATTGGCAGGAAGGTTTCCTAAGGCGCCAGTCCCCGGTGTTAAAAGCGAATGAAAGCTTAAAGAAAAAGATTAAACCTTTTTGTCTGGTTTCGGAAGAAGAGATTTCTTTTTACGCTTTTATTTGCAATATAGGATATATATCGGAAAATTGTCCTTTGTCGAAAAACGCGACATCCCTTTTTTACAAACATATCCTGGACGAAGTTGAAGAAAAAATGCCGGCAGCTAAATTAAAATTTTATAAACAGTTTATAAAAAAGGGGTATTTTAAAGGAACGATTGAAGAGAAGCTTATGCCCTGCAGAATATGCGGTTATTTAACCGTAAGCGGCGTATGCAGTTTCTGCCGGTTGAAAGAAAAATTAAACGAAGCCCGGGTTTAAGGAGGTTTTACTATGTTAGAGGAAACAATTATATCACAAGCTATTATCGATTCTTATAGGGATAAATTGGTAAAGGTTTTGGATGTTGATGTCGCTATTTGCGGCGCGGGGCCTTCCGGCCTTATTTGCGCGGGCAGTTTAGCCAAAGCCGGAAAGAAAGTTGTTGTTTTTGAAAAAAAGCTGTCTATTGGAGGCGGCATGTGGGCCGGCGGTATGATGTTTAATGAAATTGTTGTACAGGAAAAAGCAAAGAAAATCTTAGATGAATATTCTATAAGAACTAGAAAGTATCGAAAAAATTATTATTTGGCGGACGCGGTTGAGTGTGTATGTTCTTTAGGCTATCGTGCCATGCAAAATGGAGCTACTGTAATTAACGGAGTTTTTGCCGAAGATGTCCTGATAAGGAAAAATAAAGTTTGTGGGCTTGTTATAAACTGGTCGGCAGGCCATGCCGCTGGTTTACACGTGGATCCTTTAACTATAAAAGCGAAGTTTGTGGTTGATGCTACCGGTCATCCTTGTGAAGTTGTTAATGTGGTGCAAAAGAAATCCGGGATAAGGCTTAAAACAAAGACCGGTAAAATTTTGGGAGAGAAGTCTATGTGGGCGGAAATCGCTGAGGGTATGGTAGAAAAAAATACTAAGGAAGTTTGTCCGGGATTGTTTGTCACAGGTATGAGTGCGAACAGTGTGTTCGGTTCTCCACGCATGGGTCCTATTTTCGGAGGGATGCTTCTTTCCGGTAAAAAAGTGGCAAAGCTTATCCTTTCGAAGTTGACGGCCCTTTGACTTAGAAAAAGGCAATGAGGCTTGTGTTTTTTCTAAACCGAAGGTGAAGAAAAAACTTAGTCGAATTGATTTCATCATCGAGAATCACGAAATTTTTTTCAACAATTTTCTGATATGCTTTTAAGGCGGAACTATTTAGGTTACTCTTTCCGAATTTGATAATGAACCCTAAAAAGAAGATAGCCATAGCTTTAAGCGGAGGTATTGATTCCGCTTTTTGTGCCTGTTTTTTATCAAGACAGGGATATGAATTAGTTGGCGTTACTTTAAAAATGCCCTTTTTTAGCCAGGATAATATTAAACGCGCCGGGCATGTATGTAAAAAATTGCGTATTCCCCATCATGTCATTGATGTCAGCGATGAATTCAGTAATTGTATTGTTGAATATTTTATTAATTCCTATTTGCGGGGATTAACTCCTAACCCTTGTTGTTTATGCAATCGCCTTATTAAATTCGGGATTTTATTAGAGAAGATACAAGCCTTGGGATGTTCTCTTTTAGCCACCGGACATTACGCGGGTATCATTAAAGATAAAGGAGAAACTTATCTGGCCAAAGGTAAGGCCGGAGTAAAATCTCAGGAGTATTTCTTGGGAGCGGTTCCTAAAGAAAAATTGAAGTATGTTTTATTCCCTTTGGAGAATTTCACCAAAGAAGAGGTAAGAAGAGAACTTAAAATATCCGGAATTTATCCTTTCCGGGCATTAGAAAGCCGGGAAATCTGTTTTATAAAAGAAAAGAAATACAAAGAGTTTATTGAAGAACGCGTAGATGATTTTCAAAAATATTCTGGTTTCATAAAGCATTGGGATGGAAGGACTTTGGGTAAGCATAAGGGTATATACGCTTTTACCTATGGACAGCGGGAAGGTTTAGGCGTTTCCTGGCAGGAGCCTTTATATGTGGTTGATATTAATCCTGAATCAAAAGAAGTTCTAGTGGCGGAAAGAGAGCGTGTTCTTAAAGATAAAATAGTAGTAAAAGATGTTAATTGGTTTTATCCCCCGGATAGCTATCTTAATCTGGAGGTAAAAATGCGGTATAATTCCCGGCTTCTGTCCTGCGCGATTGAGAATTTAGATTCCGGAAGAATTTGTTGTGTTCTAAAAGAAGCGAGAGTTATTCCTGCTCCCGGCCAGCTGGCGGTTTTTTATGATAAAGAAAGAGTTGTTGCCGGAGGATGGATTGCCCGCGGTACAGGCGCATAAATTCTATTTTCGATTTTTCCGCCAGAGGCGGATCTTCCGCCTACAGGCGGATCCGCTTTGGCGGGCCTATGGCAGACTATCTTCTATTTTCGATAACTGATATCTAAAATCTGTACTTTGTCCTGATGAAAACAGTAATTTTATTTTCCGGAGGATTGGATAGTATTCTGGCGGCAAGAATTGTGAGTGTTTGCCATCCGGAAGCCGAAGCCCTTTATTTTTATAATGTTTTTATTCCATCTTCCTGCCGGGAAGTTATTAAAGAAATAAGTCTTTATACAGAAAAATTAAATATTCCTTTAAAAGTATTCGATATATCCGGCGAAGTCGTGGACTTAGTAAAAGTTCCCAAGTATGGTCATGGTGTTAATTTAAACCCTTGTATTGATTGTAAAATTTTAATGTTTAAAAAAGCCGGAGAATATATGGAAAACATAAAGGCGAAATTCATCGTAAGCGGAGATGTTTTGGGAGAGCGTCCTATGTCTCAGAGAAAGGATATATTTAATCTCATAGAAAAAGAAACCGGGCTCACCGGCTTAATTTTAAGACCGCTTTCGGCAAAATTGCTTAAGGTAACGATTCCTGAAGAGAAAGGATGGATAAAAAGAGAAAATTTATACGCGATAAGCGGCCGTTCAAGGAAAGAACAGATAGGGTTAGCCAAAGAATTCGGAATAGATCCTTATCCTGCTCCTGCCGGAGGTTGTCTTTTGACTGATCCCGGTTTTTGCCGAAGGTTAAAAGATTTGTTGGATTTTCAACCGGATTTTGATAAGGAAGAGGTTTCATTATTAAAGATCGGCAGGCATTTCCGGATATCTTCTTTAGCTAAATTGATTGTTCCCCGTAATGAAAAAGAGGAAAAAGAATTAATGGCTAAAAGAAGCACCAATTTCCTGGAGTTTATTCCTTCGGGGATTAAAGGAAGGTTTTCTTTGGGTGTGGGTAATTTCGGGGAAGAAGAGATTAAGACAGCTGTAGAGATCGCGGCTTTTTATACTCAGAAAGATGTGGAGGAGAAAACGATTAAAGTTGTCCGGGCAAGAGAAGAGAAGATAATTGTTGCTAAGCCTTTGTCCGGAGAGGAACTAAAGAGATATAGGATATAAGGGGATGTTGGTAATGAGAGACGAAGGGGTGAAAGACGAGAATTGAACTTTAGATGCTGGATGCTTGATGCTGGATACTCGATAGAGAAATGGGAGAAGAGAGAGGACAGAAGAGACGAGGGACGAGGGATAAGGGACGAGACAAGGGTAGTGTCAAAATTTATAAGGAAACTCCAAATTACAAATAAGTTCCTCCGTTTGCTAAGTGCATTATAAGAGTTTTTCTCCTAATTTGCACTACTTTCTTAACGGGGAGCAGTATAATGCTTAGGATTTGTTATTTGGGATTTAGAGAAAAGTTTGACAATACCAGACGAAGGGTGAAATACATAGTCTGCCATAAGGAGTAGAATGACGGGAGCAGCCTGTCGAAATTTGCAAAGATTATATCTCTATCGACAAACGAAATAAAAAAGTATAAAATAGAAGCTGTCTAATTCAACAGGGAAAAATATTAAATAATATGAACCTAATTGATTATATATCACTCGGCATTGTTTTTCTTTCTGCCTTATTCGGTTTTGCTGTTGGCATGATAAGGCAGTTGCTCGGGCTTTTGGGCATTGCTTTCAGCCTTATTCTTGGGGTTTTATTCTATAGAAAGACGGGGAATTTGCTTTTATTGCCGGTAGTTATTATCACAGCAGGGATAATTTTCAAGGTCATTATCCATGTGATAAAAAAAATGTGTTCTGATCCAGGAAGCGAAAAACCAAAAATTTCTCTTCCTTCTCGAATAGGAGGAGGACTGATTGGTAGTTTCAAGGGGGCAGTTTTGGTTTTTATAACATTGCTTTGTATTAATTTATTCATGGGTATCTCTGGCCGGGAGAATACAGCTATTTCTAAGCGGATAGCAGGTTCTTTTTTTTATTCTTGCGTTAATGAGAATAACTTACTTTTAGATATTAAGGTGACCAGGAATATTTATTTCGCGAGTAAGCTGGTGAAAGAAAATCAGACAATAGTATTGCCGGAGAATGATGAGGGTATCCGTAAATTGAAAGAGAACTCTTCATTTAAAGCTATAGCAAATGATAATGACCTGCAGGAAAGTATACAAAATAAAGATTATAGAAAAGTATTATCCAACCCCAATATTCGCAAGTTATTGAACGATAAGGAGTTCTTGAAACAAATATACAGCATAGATTATGAGGCGATTTATAATCAGCAAATAGAATAGGATAATGTTGTTTAAAAAATCGAAGTATGTATCGAAGGATATTAAGAAAAGTATGCAAAATTCAATCCTGCATGAGCTGTTTGCATGAGATTGCTTCGGTAAAAGGAAGCTCACTAGGGACGTTTTTTTACAGTGGGGGCGATCTCTCAGGCGGTTAAAATTCAGTTTTTCGTTTAATTCCATTCTCTCTTCAAAATTGAAATAACCCCGATTATTCTCCATAAAAAAGGGAAAAGCCGTATATTTGTCAACAAAGAAAAGGCTTTTAAAAAAAATCAAAATTACCTTGTTTTTTCACTAAATTATATGTTATATTTATATAACATAGGAACGCCACGAAAATAAAATAAAAAATTTGGGAAATTAGAGAGATTTCTTAGAAAAAGCATTTTTTTAAGAAATCTTTATCCGCCTACGCAGAAGACCACGGGTTTACCCGTGGATGAATGCGCAGATGGGTGCTGCGGCGGATGTCATTAAATGGGCAAGCCCTGTGGGCGGATAACCCGCCTTTGATTGCTGTGTACAGAAGCTTCGCTTCTG
>JAGLUN010000071.1 GCA_023134705.1 Candidatus Omnitrophota bacterium
CTTGAATGCATTTTTCCGGTTAATCCCGAACTCCCTCCTGAACTCTCCAAGAGACGAAGTGAAGGACCCTATTTAGTTTACCCCGTTAGAGAAAGCCACCGATTTTAATCCCACAGGGATAGACCTTCCTATAGCTATTAAGGAAGGGTCTAATCGGTGGTCATTACCGCTTAAAGCTGACGGTGGTTTTCCGCCAGAGGCGGATTCGCCTTCGGAGAAAAAGCCACCGTCAGTGCAAGACGTTAGAGGACGAAATTCTCTAACGGGGTTTACTCTTTCTTAATGATACCATAACTTACTTAATGGGACAAACATAAGTTATCCGGCCGAATTAAACTCAGTACTAATTTTCGGCTTTACCTTATGCCTAAATCATCCCCGCCTCAAATTAATAATCTATCCCCTTTCTCGCGGATATATTTCTGTAAAACGGATGTTTCATGTTCTTTATGAAACTCACATAATCCGCAAGCTCGATCAAATCAGAAGGCGCGCTCCTTCCGGTTAGAATCAGCTCAATTTCTGAACTTTGTTTAATTATTCTTTTTAATAAAGCCTTTGAACAAAATTTTTGCATAACCGCGTTTAAAATTTCATCTAAAACAATAAGATCAAATTTACGCTTTTCTATGTATTCCTCTACTTTTGACAAAGCTTCCCGTACGGATTCCCTTAATAATTTTCTATTAAATCTTTCCCTTTTTAAAAAAAACGGATGCGTTTGATGTTTAAAGCGTTCTATTTTTATTGGAAAATTGAACTTTTCTACAGCGAAAATCTCTGCGCTAAAAACATTTTTATCCTTTAAAAATTGGGCGATATATACTTTTTTTTCAACCCCAATAGCTCTTAAGGCCAGACCTAAAGCCGCGGTTGTTTTACCTTTGCCATCCCCTAGGTAAAAATGAACCATTGTTTAATCACCCCCGGCACCAATACGCTTAAAATGGTCACGATTATCCCGGCAAAAGACACCCCTATTACAATTGCCGAGAATGCTTTCTTTATATTCATTTCCAATAAAGTTGCCGCCACAGTTCCTGTCCAGGCTCCGGTCACAGGTAATGGTATTGCAACAAAACAGACTAACCCCCAAAACCCCCATTTTCTAATAATTGCCGCTTTTTTTTCCACGCGTTTAAACCACCATTGGAAGAATCTACCGGCAAATCGTACATTTTCTAACTTGTGAAAAAAAAACTTAAAAAACAAAAGTAAAGGTATCACCGGCAATAAATTCCCTAAAAGCGAGAAACAATAAGCGTTTGGCCATGACAAATTAAATTTTATTATGGCTAAAGGGATTGCTAACCTTAATTCAAAAACAGGAAGTGCTGCGATAAAAATAATACTAACCTCTTTAGAAAAGGCTGAAACTAGGACAGAAATAATATTACTCTTTATATCCATATGCTCCTAATAAAGGGACAAAGACACACTTCCCAACACCGGACCTTACAATTTTATCGTTGGAAAACTTATCAACAAGAGTGAGTTCCTGGTCAAAAAATCCGCCAACAGGCATTATTAATCTCCCCCCATTTTTTAATTGTTCAATTAACGGCTGAGGAATATCTTCTGCTGCGGCAGTAACGATTATTTTGTCAAAAGGCCCGGCTTCCAACCACCCTAAAGTTCCATCATCTACTTTTATTTTAACTTCTAAACCTAATGAATTTAACATTTCCTTCGCTTCCTCTGCTAATTGGGGTATCCTTTCTATACTGTAAACATCACATCCCAGATAAACTAAGATAGCAGCCTGGTATCCGCTGCCTGTTCCTATTTCCAATGCTTTTTCTCCCTTATCCGGATGAAGAAACTGGGTCATTAAAGCCACGATAAAAGGTTGAGATATAGTTTGTTTCCATCCTATGGGAAGAGGATAATCCTCATAAGCATATTTTTTTTGTCTATCTGGAACAAAAAGATGGCGGGGAATATTTAAAAAGGCATCCAGGATCTTTGTGTCTTCTATGCCTCGAGGAACCAGTTGTCCGGCCACCATTCTTTTTCTGGCTTCTTCATAACTGTTTTTTTCCATAATTCAAGTTTAGGATAAATCTTATGAATCGCAAAGTATCTTTAACCGGATTTATTTTACTTTTCGTATCTTTAGAATAAATACTTCGTACTGGAATCGATTTTATCCTTACTCCTTTATTTGCAGCTTTTATAAGAATCTCGGATTCTATTTGATATTTATCTGTCTCTATGGTTATATTTTCTAATACCGTTTTTTTTATAAGTCTGAATCCGCACTGAGTATCAGGGATTTCCTGCTTGATTATTTTAGAAATTACCCAAGACATAAATCTATTTGTAAAGATGCGTATTAGAGGCATACCCGACGGTTGCTTCATACGATTCCCGACCACGAAAGATTCTCCATTTTTGGCCTGTTCCAAAAATTTATCTAAATCCAAAGGTGAATGTTGACTATCAGCATCCATAATAATAATATACTCAAGCTCTTTATTCGCAAGAAGGTATCCAATCCCATTTTTTAAAGAAACTCCTTTTCCAGAATTCCTTTTATTCCTGATTAAAACCACGTTCTTCTCTTTAGCCACCTCAAGAGTTCTATCTGTAGATCCATCATCTACAACTAAAGTGAACAGACCTTTCTCATTTAAAACCTCAAGTATTTCCCCTAATGTTTTTTCTTCGTTATACGCGGGAATCAAAACCCATACTTTCATATCATGATTTTTAACCTTCACCACATTAAAATTATTCCACAGCCTGATTTTGGACTTATATTCTCCCTAAACCAACTACTAACTACAAACTACTAATTCACTGGAAGTTATCCCTCTAATCTACCCAGTACTTTTCAAACATATACCATTGGTCGGGATACTGAGAAATACCTCTTTCCAATATTACCGCACATTCCTTAATTATCGCATCCTCTGTTTTAATTTTTTCATTATCGTAAGGAGAAACGGCTGTGCCGAAAATAAGTCTATAAAATCGTTTGTTCTCTCTTATTAAAAATACCGGCACGATATGTGATTTGGTTTTCCGGGCAAAAAATGCCGCCCCCCGGGGGAGAAAACAGGCCCTCCCGAACATCTTTGCTTTCTTTCCTTTTCCGGAAAAATTTCTATCGCCAAGCAGGGCCAGTAATCTTTTCTCGTCTAAAGCTCGAAAACAATTTTTTATCTGACTCCCGGTAGGAATTACTTCCACACCGGATAAATTCCTTTGGACATTAAAAAAATTGTTTATTTTTTCATCCCGATGAGATAAAGCTACCACAGACAGGCGATATCCCAATTTAGATATAATAGCAGCACCTAACTCATAATTACCCAAATGAGCGGCAAGTAATATAACCCGGCGATCTCGGGATACTAAATCATACAAGTGTTCTTCACCCTCTATTCTTACGTATTTTTTTATAAAATAAGCATTGATTCTTGTGAATCCGAAAAAGTCCACAAGATAATAAGCAAAATTCTCCACAATCCTATAAGCGTATTTTTTCGCTATTAGTTTATCTTTTACGATCGGTAAAAGATTTTCTATCAAATTTTCTCTATCTCTTGGCGATAAAAACAATTTTAAACGAGCTATGAAAAAAGCGAAAGGATACAATAACCTCCTTGGTAAAATCAGTGCCAAAAATTTTCCCAGAAGAAAAAGATAATACATGAAATACTTCTCAGGTTTTATTGGATATATTTCAAAGCTAAATTAGCAATTCGCAAGGAAGAATCGATTATCGCGTTTTCTTTTGCGTTTTCTTTTAACGAAAAAAGCTTGACCTTATCTCTCAAGATAAATTTTACAATCCCGGGAACTTCGTCTATTGTTTTTGCTTCTAAAATGGCCTGTTTCGTATGCAAATATTGAACATTTCTTTTTTCCTGTCCGGGAATAGAATTAACGAGTATGGTGGCTAATCCTTTTGCTAAAGCTTCAGATGTACTAAGTCCTCCTGCTTTGCTTATAATAATATCAGAAAAATCCATAAGTTTATTGACAAAATCCACATAACCGAAATAAAAAATCGGCTTTTTAAAAGACTTATATTTTCTCTTAAACCAGGAAAACAACTTTTTATTCTTTCCGCAAACCACAATCAGTTGGAATTTTTCTTCAATTTCATCTAATAGTTCGGCGATTTTTTCGATAGGCCCTATACCTAAACCGCCCCCCATAAGTATCACTGTTTTTAAATCCGGGAAAAAACCAAATTCCTTGCTTATCACTTCTTTGCTATATGTGTTAAGAAACTTTACGGAAATCGGAATCCCAAACACTTTTATCTTATTCTCTTCTATTCCTTCTTTCATTAAAATAGCTTTAGCTTCATTGCAGGCAACAGTATAAACATCCACCTCTTGATGAATCCAGAATCTATGGGGATAGTAATCGGTGACAACACCGATTAGGATAATATCCATTTTATATTTTTTTTTAAGATCCGCCATAATCCCACAGGGGAAGGCCTGAGTGGCAAAAACTACCTGAGGTTTAAATTCATCGATTAATTGTAAAAACTTGGGGATTGCGAGGCTATTTATCGCTTTGCGTAAAGGAGCTAAGCTCTTAACTACTTTTTTCCTATCGTAAACTTTTCCCCAAAGATTTGGGGAATATTTTATAGTCAAGCTGTATACAGAATCAACAAATTTTTCTATTCTTGGACTTACATAACCAAAACCATTTAAATTAATTATTTCTGAATAGGGATTTTTAAAACTTAGTGCTTCTTTTATATTTTCACTAGCCTTTTTATGACCCCCAAAGTTAGAAATATGAAAGATTAATATTCGACTCATTAGTTAAATCATACGCGCCGCGCAGTATAAGCCTGAATAAAAGCCGTTACAACCTTAGGATTAAACTGCAGACCACTGTTTTTTTCAATCTCTTTTTTTGCCTCAGTCCGGGATAACGCTTTCCGATATGGCCGGTCTGAAATCATCGAATCGTAAGCGTCTGCCACAAAAATTATCGCGGCCATTAAAGGAATCCGTTTTCCTTCCAGGCCATACGGATACCCTTTCCCGTCATATCTCTCATGGTGATATTTTACTGCCAGTATTACTTCTTTTAAGTCTTTTAAAGGTGAAAGGATATTTTCTCCAATGAGGGGGTGGGCCCGTATAAAGGTCCAATCATTATCATTCAAAGGTTTTCTTTTGTTTAACACTTTTTCAGGAATACCTATTTTCCCGATATCGTGTAAAAGAGCGGCAATCTTTAAGTTTTTTTTAAACTCTTCCCAATTTTTTATTCTGATTATCTTTTTAATCTGTATAGCGATATTTAAAGAATATTCCGCCACTCTCTCGGTATGTCCTAAAGTATATTTATCCTTAGCTTCGATCACATGGGCAAAAGCACTAATAGTTTGAAAAAATAAAGTTTGGTTCTTCTCCAGTTGAACCCGCAAATCATCAAAAAGCGTAGCATTACGAATTGCCATTGCCACATCAGAAGAAAGAATAGAAAGAAAGGTTAATTCTTCAGGATAAAAGTTATTTTTATTTCTCTTTTCCCCTAAAATAAAAATACCTAACAATTCTCCGCGAAAAGCTATCGGCAACGCGATATCGATTTTATAAATAGATACTTGATATAAAAGCCGTTCAAAAAAGTTTTTCAGCTTTGTATTCTTTTTAACACTATCTCTTTTTAAAACTATCCTGGTTCTTTTAGCAAGTAAAAAATTATCTTTCCATAAATTATAAGTACGACTAAAAAAGTATTTGATTAACGGAGAATCATTTGAAATTTTTACCAACCCGGGAGGAACCTTTACCCCCTGTTTGCCTCTAGAAGCTGTAAGGACATAATTTTGTTTCTGTTTGTCGAAAAGAAAAATCCCGGCGTGCAATACCTTTAAATCCCTTGTTATCGTTCTTATGATTAATTTTATAAGCGTATCTGTTCGATGGATAAGAATCATTCGTCGAGCTGCTTTTTCCAGCTCTGTTCGATAAAAAATATGCATTTTATCTTGATTCAGGTTAGATGTTTAGAAATAATGCGGTCTAAATCTTCTAATTCCATAGGTTTTATAATATAATCTTCAGCCCCCATTCTTTTTGCTTTAGCGACAGAAACTTTATCATCTCTTGCCGTAATCATGATAACTTTAGTTTGCACAGAAAGATCTTTTATCGTTTTAAGAATCGAAAAACCATCTTCTCCGGGGATATTTATATCTAAAAGTACAAACTCCGGTTTCTCCTGCGTAAAGACGTCTAAAGCATCTTTCCCGTTGATAGCAGTAAATACCTTTATTCCTTTTCTCTTTAAAAAATTATTAAGGAATGAAACTACTTCTATTTCATCATCGACTATCAAAAATTTAATCATGCCCATATTTTTTTGGCCAGCCACGTAACTTATGAAGCCCAGTAAATATCAACAACAATCCCATTTTTAACATTTATTATACCATAAAAACCACATTTTTTTCAATTGATATCTGGCTGGTGTTTTTCCCATTTTTTTTACCCAAAAAGATTATAAATCGCGGAGGAAAATAGGGATAATTTCAGAAAAAGTAGGGTGGATAAAAACGGATTCTTTTAATATATCTAAGCTTAAATTATGCCGGATAGATAGGGAAAATATATTTATAAGTTCACAGGCTAATTGAGAAATAATCGTCGCTCCTAAAATTTTATTATTGCCATCAAAAAGGATTTTCATAAAGCCATCTGTATCATTATAAGCATACGATGAAGAGAACCGCATGAAATTTGTTCGTAATACTCTATAATTTAAATTTAACCTCCTGGATTCTTCTTCACCGATTCCGATTTTCGCGATTTGTGGTGACGAAAAAACGCAATCCGCTATTCCTCTATAGACCGGTTTTACTTTATCACCAACAATATTCTCTACAGATATACGAGCCTGGTACTCCGCTATATAGGCAAACATCCTTGTAGTTGTAATGTCGCCGCAAGCATAAATATTATCGATATTTGTCCGCATATAATCGCCGGTCTTTATCCTTCTATTCTCCGGTTGCATTTCAATATCCAAATTTTCTGCCCCTAAACCCTCTGTATTGGCTATTCGGCCACAAGCTAAAATCACCATATCGTAATTATCTAAATTGCATTCGCTAAACGACGTCGAGGTTTTTATTCTTATACCTTTTCTCTCCAGAATCATCCTAAACCGCTGTGCGATTGTTTCTTCAAAGCCAGGCAGGATTTCTTCTTCCTTCTCTACAACATGCACCTCTTTGGATAAATTGTTCAGGAAAGACGCGATTTCTATCCCCACGCTTCCGGCACCTACAATAAGAAACTTAACCGGCAGTGTAGAAAAACTGAATATATCCTCAGCAAAAATTATTTTTTTACCATCGGGTTCTATAACCCTTCTGGGAACAGATCCGGTAGCCAAAATTATATTTTTTGCTGATATGTTTTGGGTATTAATTCTTATTTCGCGATCTCCGGCGAGTACAGCTTCACCCCATTTGAATTCTGCCCCTTGTCTTTCTAAATTAGAAATAGCTGATCTTTTAATCTCTTTAACAACCTCGTTTTTTTTCGTAAAAATTTCTTCTAAACTTTTGCCCTGTTTTACTAAATTGAGATAAAGTTTGCTGGGAATGCAACCCCGGTTAAGACAGGTTCCTCCGAAACAATCAGGGGATTTTTCTATAAGAACGGTTTTCAGACCCTTTTTTAAGGCTGTCTTAGCAGCTTCTATACCCGCGGCACCAGCACCAATTATGGCAAGGTCATACATATCTATAATGTTTAACCCAAATAATGCAATTAGTATTATTTGCCCGTATACCCTGACGG
>JAGLUN010000072.1 GCA_023134705.1 Candidatus Omnitrophota bacterium
TTTTTCAAATGCATTTTTCCGGTAACACAGCTATTTCGAAACCCCGTCCTTATTTTAGAAATTCTGAAAAAATAAAATGGAAGAAATTTATGTGAGTACAGATGTGGAAACCGACGGGCCCATTCCGGGGGAATATTCGATGCTTAGTTTTGGTTCAGCCGTGTTCACCAGGGATAAAAGGTTGATAGATACTTTTTCGGTTAATCTCAAGCAGTTGCCCGGAGCTAAACAGGATCCTGAAACAATGAGTTGGTGGAGAACTCAATCTAAAGCCTGGGAAGTCTGTCGTAAAGACCCCGAGGATCCTGAAATCGCAATAAAGGAATATGTCCAGTGGTTAAAGAAACTTCCCGGTAAACCGGTGTTTGTAGGATATCCGGCTTCGTTTGATTTCTCTTTTATATATTGGTACCTGATAAAATTTTCCGGAAAGAGCCCTTTTTCTTTCGTTGCTATTGACATTAAAACTTACGCCATGGCAATGTTGAAAAAACCTTTCTCCGGAATTTTCAAAAGCACTATGCCCCGGGAGTGGTTTGATACCTCTAACAAAAGCCATGTAGCGCTTGATGACGCGATTGAACAGGGCAAATTATTTTGCAACATGCTTGCCAAGAATATTGGATAACTGCGAATCCACCGATTCCAGCCGATAGTGGTTCACTTTGACTTTATGGATCCTTATACTCATAATACCCTTCAGTTTCCCGAAGTCATAGTCGTAGAAGCATCCGCCGGCTCCGGTAAAACTTATGCCCTTGCTAAACGATATTTGCGTCTTCTTATAAATCCTCAACTTAAACCCGGGCAGACACCTTTAAAAAACATTCTTGCCATCACTTTTACTAATAAAGCTACGGTTGAGATGAAAGAGCGGATTTTAGAACTTTTGAAGAAAATCGCATTAGACGCTTTTGCGGATAAGGGAGAAGAAAAGGATATTTTAGAATTGTTGGCTATGGATGTGAGATCAGTCCGGAAAAGAGCCGCTCAGGTTATGGATGAAGTTATGAAAGATTATAATTCTTTTCATATCCAGACTATAGACAGTTTCATTAACGCTCTTCTTTTAGGATGTGCTTTGCAGATTGACCGGTCAGCAAGTTTCAAAATAAAAAGAGATTACTCCGAACATCTTTCCTATTGCCTTGATTTATTAATTGAGCAGGCAGCGGGTAATACAGAAATACGGGAATTTTTCGAACGGTTCCTCCAGCATTATCTGTTTGTTGAGAATAGAAATGGCTGGTTTCCTAAAGAAGACATCCTGGAATTAATGCGGTCTTTATTTAAACTGAGCAATAAATACGGGGGATTGTTTCGTGAATACGGGGTAGATAGTGAAGATATTATAAAGAAGAAGGTTATTCTATCCGGGCGGATAAAAAAAATAGGAAAGATTCTCCCGGAGGGTATAAATAAAAGCGCGGGCAGGTCTATCTTAAAATTTGTTAACGAGAATAAGGAAATACTTGAGATTAAAAATTTGCCGGTAAAGTTTCAACAGAGAGAAGTTCCTATGAATAAAGGAAAGTCCTGCCGGCTTGAATTTGAGAAAGAATGGGGCGGGATACATGAAAGTATAAAGGAGCTCGTTGAACTTGAAGCAAAAGCTTCATATGATCCTTACGTAAAGCTTTTTAACCGTCTTTTGGTTTTCTTTCAGTCTGTTTCCCGGAAAGAAGATGTGTTATTCCTGGAGGAGTTAAATCGTAAAGCGCGTTCTTTATTCGGTGAGGACGGTTTAACCGTGGCTGAGGTTTATTACCGGCTTGCTACCAGGTTCAGGCATTATTTAATTGATGAGTTTCAGGATACGAGCGTTTTGCAATGGCAGAATTTAGTCCTTATGGTTGAAGAAGCCTTGGCCTGCGGCGGGTCATTATTTTACGTGGGTGATAAAAAACAGGCGATATATCGTTTTCGGGGAGGCGAAGTCAGATTATTCGATCAGATTAAAAAAGAATTCGCGCATTTTAATGTTAAGCCGGAGCAGTTAAATAAAAACTGGCGCAGCCAGAAAGCGATAGTAGAGTTTAATAACCGGGTTTTTTCTCATGATAATCTTATTGATATGTTTGAATCTTCGGGGATAGCGCTTGAATTGCAGGATGACCGGCAGGCAATTAATGAAATTGTGGGCATATTCAAAGACGCCAAGCAGAATTACCGAAAAGACTATGATTCCGGATACGTACAGGTAGAGTTGATTGATGAAAAGAATCAGGAGGAACGTAATCAGATTACGCGGGAGAAAGTTTTAAATTTACTGGAGGAGCTTAAGGAAAGGTTTAATTATGAAGATATTGCTGTTCTTACCCGGGATAATAAAGAAGTAGAGTTAGTGAGTTCCTGGTTGATTGAAGAGGGTATCCCGGTTGAATCGGAGAAGACTTTAAATGTCCTGGAATGCTCTTTAGTTAAAGAACTACTTGCCTTTTTGAGGTTTCTTCATTCTCCGATAGACGATTTAAGTTTTGCTGTTTTTATCCTGGGTGAATTATTTTCCCGTATAAGCGGTTTGAGTCAGGAAGAAGTAAAAGCCTTTCTTTTTTCTTTGCGTAAGCAGAAAAAACTCACGGGAGGAGTCCGTATTTATAATCTTTTCCGGGAGAAATATCCTCAAATATGGGAGGATTATATCGATAAATTTTTCAAATCCGTAGGTTTTATTTCTCCCTATGAATTAGTAATCAGTATTTATCGTAATTTTAAACTGATGAAAGAATTTGAGGATAAACAGGTGTTTTTTATTAAATTGCTTGAATTAATAAAAGTTAAAGAAGATGATTGTCCCGGGATAGGTGAATTCCTTGCTTATTTAGAAAAGGCGCAGCCCGAGGATTTATACGTTAGAGTTACCCATAGTAATTCCCTTAAAGTGCTTACCATTCATAAATCAAAAGGATTGGAATTCCCCGTTGTTATTATTCCTTTTCTGCGGATGGAGATAACTCCCGAAACAGGGGGTAAAGGCACAAAATCACATGTGCAGGAAGGAATAAACCGGGATTTAGGCCTTGTTCGTATTACTAAATATTATTTGCCTTATTCCCGGGAATTAAAAGATATCTATATAAGAGATTACAAAAAGGCCTGTATAGATGAATTTAACGGCATATACGTGGCTTTAACCCGGCCGCAGCAGGAATTATATGTATATATCCCTCAGAAAAGCGGTAACTCGAAGAATAAAGCCCGTTTCTTTATTCCCGAAGATATGCTTCGGAAAGGGGTTCAGAGAGAATATCAAGAGAAGAGAAAAGGAAAGGATGAACCGCTTATAGATATTCCCGCCGGAATATATCGTGATTGGATAGTTTTACTTAAAGATGAATTCGGAGATTTTTCCAAATTCAGGAATAGAGATAGAATTTTGGAAGGGAAGGTTTTGCATTCAATGCTTTCTGTGATAGGGAATTGTTTTGGTGAGGATACTCAAAAGTTTTTGAATGAAGCTTTAGAAAACGTAAGGCTTCAATATCCGTTTATTAAAGATTTTAGTTCTTACCGGCAGAAAATAGAGGAGTTAATTAATAAAGAGAAGTTCAGAGATATCTTTTTTATCGAGGACGGAGAGGTTCTTTGCGAAAAAGAAGTAATAAACAGATTCGGTGATACCAAACGTATTGACCGTTTAATCGTGAGTGAGGATAAAATCCTGGTAATTGATTATAAGATTTCATCGGCCGTAAAAGAGAAACATCCCGGGCAGGTGGCTGAATATATGGGGATTATAAAAGATATCTATCCCGGGCAAGAGGTTAAAGGTTATCTTGTTTATTTAGACGAAATGATTATAGAGGAAGTCAAACTATGAAACGCGTTATTACTTATAGTTTCGGAGAGAATATCATAGATAAAATCGCGGGTTTTCTCTGTGAGAATTTTCTTAAAGAAGGTAAAGATTTGAGCCGGGTTGCTTGTGTATTCGGGGGGAAAAGGCCGTCTTTGTTCTTAAGGCGTGAACTTGCCCGAAGGATAAAAAAAAGTTATCTCCCTCCCCGCAGCTTCTCTATGGATGAGTTTATCAATTATATTGTTTCCCGGAGAGATTCTGTAATCCCGGCTTCAGAGCTTGATTCCTGTTATCTTCTTTACACCCTGGCAAAAGAACATATCCCCGGTATCTTAAGCGGAAGGAATGATTTTGCTGAATTTTTACCCTGGGCCGGGGAAATAAAGTCTTTTATCGAACAATTGGATTTGGAGGATATTGAAAATGACAGCTTAAAGTGTGTTCAGAAAAGCGCGGAAATCGGTTACGAAATCCCTGAAAATATCAACCGTTTATTACAGGAGATAATCAAACTTCGTAACTTTTATCATCAGGCATTGAAAGAAAATAATATTTATTCCCGGGGATTAAGGTATCTTAAAGCCGGGGAATTTGTCCGGGAAGATAATTTTGAAGAATTTGAGGCAATAGTGTTTTGTAACTTTTTTTATCTTCAGGCTGCCGAACAAAAAATAATCGGGGAGATTTACCGCAAAGGAAAAGGTGTCTGTATCTTTCAGGGGAGTGAAGATAGATGGCCGGTATTTAAAGAGACCTCCAAAATTTTTAAGGTTCCGATTTCTCCTGATAAGGAAAACGAGCCTTGCTATAATCTTAATTTGTACCGGGGGTTTGATATCCATTCGCAAGTTTGTCTTGTAAGAGAAATACTTAAAAAAATTGAGAATAAGAATAATACGGTTATAGTCCTTCCCCGAACGGAAACCGTTATCCCTTTGCTTTCTGAGGTTTCTTCCTGTTTAGAGGAGTTTAACGTATCAATGGGTTATCCCCTTAAAAGGGGTCCTTTATATACCCTGTTTGATTTGCTTCTAAAAGCGCAGGATAGTAAAAGAGAAGAAGGATATTATTCCCGGGATTACCTTAATCTTTTGAAGCATCCTTTAGTAAAGAATTTGAAATTAAGTATTAATCCGGCAGTAACCCGGGTTCTGGCGCATAAAATCGAAGAAATTATCCAGGGTAGTGAAGAAAGTTTGATTAGCGGGAGCCTGTTTTTAAGTTTATCTGAAATAGAGGATGAAGAAAAAATTTATTCCAATACTATCCAGACCTTAACAAATATGGGGATTGACATTAAAATCGATGAATGCCGGAGAGTTCTGAATGAACTTCATGGTTTTTTGTTTAGCGAATGGCAGGGAATTTCTGATTTTCGTTCTTTTTCCCGTAAAGTAAGCCAATTTCTTAATGTTTTGGCGGATAGAAGTATGATTTGGGCTTTTCCTTTTAATATGAAAGCTATTGAAAAGCTGTATGGAATAAGCGAGGAGATGAGTAATCTTTATTTCAGTGATGAGGAATTCAGGCCTGAAGAAATTCGGCAGATTTTTCAGCAGCAGCTCTTAAGCGAAATGGTTTCTTTCAGCGGTTCACCCTTGAGGGGGACACAAATCCTGGGATTATTTGAAACCCGTTCCCTTAATTTTGAGAATGTGATCGTAATGGATATGAATGAGTCGGTTTTACCTAAGCTTAAGATATATGAACCTTTAATCCCCCGGGAGGTTATGTTGAATTTAGGCTTGAACCGCCTGGAAAAAGAGGAAGAAATTCAGCGTTATCAGTTTATGCGTTTGATTTCAGCGGCAAAAAACGTGCATCTTATTTATTCTGAGAATGAAATTAGCGAAAAGAGCAGGTTTATTGAGGAATTACTCTGGAATAGGCAGAAAGAGACGGGAAATTTGGAAGTTATAACGATTCCCAGAGCGAGCTTTTTTCTGAAATCCGCGCCGCGAAAGTTATCCCTGGAAAAAACTCCGGAAATAATTGAATTCCTGAAAACCCAGACTTATTCGGCGAGTAGAATTAATACTTATCTTAATTGTCCGCTGCAATTTTATTATAAATATGTTTTAGGGTTAAAGGAGAGCGAAGACTTGCTGGAGGATCCGGAAGCCACTCATATCGGTATTTTTATCCATGATTTATTGAAGGAAACTTTCGAAAAGTTTATGAGTAGAAAACCGGTTATAGATAAAAAATTCAGGAATTATTTTTTTAAAGTCATGGACAGTAAGTTTAACAAAGAGATAAAGCGGCGAATGAAGTCTGACTCTTTTCTTCTTAAGGGAATTATCGAAAAGCGTCTTGATAAGTTTCTTGATGCCGAAGAAAAGCGTAATGTGGATAAAATTATCTGTTTGGAGCAGGAACTGGCCGGCCGGATGAATTTAGCTGGGCAGGATATATGTTTTAGATATACCGTAGACAGGATAGATGAGTTTGCAGATAAGAGCATTGTGATTATTGATTATAAAACCGGAGGCGTGGATTATATACCAAGAAAATTTACCTCTCTTGAGAACATGGAGATGACCCGCCGGGCAATAAAAGAAACTATAAAGTCTTTTCAACTGCCTATTTATTATCATTTTGTGTCAAAAAATTTCCCTGATGCTGAAGTTAACGCGCAGTTGTATAGTGTCCGCACATTAGAAAGAAACGCTTTTATTTCCGAAGTTGACCTGCCGCGTAAAAAAGACATTATGAAGATATGTTTAGAAGCGCTTCAGACCATATTTATTGAAATCTTTGATCCTCAAATACCTTTTGTCCCGGATAAAGACGAACGCCGCTGTCAATACTGCCCGTTTAAAGGAGGATGTCTATAACCATGTTCCAAACCCTAACCATGTTCCAAACCCGCATTGGAACAAAATGGTAAAAGTGAGGTGAGGATTAAAGAAAAGAGGGATTTAAATTATGCCATATAGAAAAGAGCCATTGATAGAAACAGAGATTTATCATATTTTTACTAAAAGTATCGCGAAGTTTAAAGTGTTTAACTCCGATAAAGATTATGAAAGGATGCGCGCGATAATCGATTTTTATACGGCAAAGGAACCTCCATGTAAATTTTCTCTACTTTTGAGATATAAAAAGAAAAGAAAGGACATTTTGTTTAAACAGACGGCTTCTGCTAAAATAGTTAAAATACTCGCGTATTGTCTTATGCCTACACATATTCATTTAGTTCTTCAACAGTTAACAGAGAATGGTATTTCGCTCTACGCTAATGTTGTATTGAAAAGTTATAGTAAATATTTTAACATTAAACATAACAGAAAAGGGCCGTTGTGGGAAGGACGATTTAAAAATGTGCGTGTGGAAGATGATGAACAGTTTTTGCATTTAACCAGATACGTGCATCTTAATCCTACGAGTGTTTTTTTAGTTGATTCCCCGTATGAATGGAAATTTTCTTCTTATAAAGAGTATATAGGGCAGGTTGAGAAAGATAAAAAAATGTGTGATTTTTCTGATTATCTGGATATGGATATAGTGTCTTATGAAAAATTTGTCAGGGATAGAATCGGATATCAACGAGAATTGGAGAAGATAAAGCATTTAATTATGGAATAATGATAACTTTTAACCATGTTCCAAACCCGCATTGGAACATGGTTATTTAGAATACCTATAAGGGATTGAAACTCCCAATTTCTATGAAGATTTATAGCGAAGTAGAATTGTTTTATTCTTAATCTTACACTGTTAACCGGAAAAATGCTATTGAAAACGCGGGATGCTTATAACGCTTAATAACCTAAATAGTTGCATTGCGCCGAAAAAATGCAATTATAAAAAGATGCGCATTTTTTTCGGCATACCCCGCCAAAAAGCTTAAATTTCTTGCGAATTTTAAGAGGCGGCCCTATGGGCAAAAAATGCAAGTGCATTTTTTGGGTAATAAAAATTGCACTAATCGGAGACCAGCCTCTGGCTGGAAAGTGTGCAGCATTTTTTCATGGTAACCCCGACCTTCCCAAATTTTCCATAGGAAAATTTGGGGTCGGCAATGATGCAATCGCATCATTTGGGTTAATATCAACCTGTTCAAGGGGAAGGAAAGGGGGACTAAAAAATTCTTTGAATAGTTTTATCTTTAGTTTATAATAATCCCTTGCAGGCGAGGTTGCCGCACGGGTTACGAGTGCGGCCATTTTTTGATTATAATGCTGTTTAGGCAGCATTGAGAAGGAGGTTAATATGGGAAGAAGATTTAAGATCGGAATAATGTTTCTGGGAATTATGATTTTGTGTATTAATTTGGTATTTGCCGCTGTTTGTTCCAAGTGTGGATATAATAATAAGGAAAGATCTAAGTTCTGTGTGAAGTGCGGAAATCCTCTTACTGCCGAAGGAGTTCTTAAAAGAGAAAAGATGGCGAGGGCAGTGTCGTCACGTTTAGCCGGGCCTAAAAAAACAATAGCTGTGATTGGGTTTAATAATGCTTCAGGTATAAGCGGCTGGGCGAATTTAGGGAGTGATTTCACTACTCAACTTACTGATGCTTTAATCCAGAGCGGTAAATTTACTGTTCTTTCCCGGACAGAATTAGGAAAGGTATTTAAAGAGCAGGATTTAGTCCAGAGCGGCAGGCTGGCGAAGTCTTTAACCGCTCAAAGAGGCAAGGCTCTCCCCGCGCAGATACTTATTACCGGAAAGATTACTGAATTCGAGCAGAGATCAGGAGGGGGAGCGCAGGGATTGAACATTAAAGGCATCAGGTTGGGGATGAAAAAAACGAGCGCGCACATAGCGGTTATTATTCAAATTATTGATTCTACTACCGGTGAAGTTCTTGATTCCAAGAGAATGGAAGGGAGAGCGGATGCGTCCGGCTTTAGCATGGGATACAGCGGTTCCTGGAGCATGGGGAGTTCAAGTTTTAAAAAGACACCTTTAGGTAAAGCTACTCAGATTGCCATTGATAGAGCGGTAGTTTATATCGCCGATAAATTGTCCAGGTTTCCCTGGAAGGGCAAAGTGGTTACTGTGAAGCAGGGGGTAGTATACCTTAATGCCGGTTCTAACGCCGGGATAACTAAAGGAATGAAGTTTGCTATTTACCGTAAAGGTGAGAGTTTGGTCGATCCGGAAACAGGTATAGAACTGGGAGCGGAAAAAACTAGAATCGCAGAGATTTCCGTAATTGAAGTACAGCCAAAGTTTTCTAAAGCGGAAGTCTTGCATTCCAGTTCAGAGATTAAAAGGACGGATTTAGTGTTAGAAAATTAAAGGATTAGTGCAGGGGCGGATTCCTTTCCGCTTTAGAACGGTTTGCTTGTAATTTATTAACGCCCTTTTGTTAGAATTGATAGGAGGAAGAATGAGAGTTATTTTTTTGGTTATGTTTTTGTTTTCTTTTTTCTTAAGCGGCTGCGAGACTGTCCGTAGCGGAGCTCAGGAGATTGGCAGGCCGGTAGGAGCGGTGAATAAAGCAGTGGGAGGTATTACTGAAGGCGCGGCTGAGGGTTATGGCGAAGAAAATGTCGATAATCCGTATAATAGATAGTTAACCTAAAGCATTTTTGTTAATAGAAAGTTTGTTTTTTATGGTATAGGAAAGTATACCCTTATACCCTTACGGGCACAAGCGGGCACA
>JAGLUN010000073.1 GCA_023134705.1 Candidatus Omnitrophota bacterium
AGTTGTCGCGAAGCGATTTTCTTGTCTGCTTTTGTACTTATCTGTTGACCGGCAGGTTTGTCTATCCTCATGCGCCTGATGGAAAGATAGGATATCTTATCTTTTTTTACCCTTTCGGAAAGTATAAAGCTTTCCTAAAGGACTGAAAATCACACAAGAGTTATCGCGAAGGCCATTTCTTTGCTGTGAATTCGCTAAAAAATATAATGAAGTTTGATGATTTCTCTAATTAATGTTTCCAAAAGTCACGGCAGTAAATTTCTTTTCGATAAAATCAATTTAACTATTAACCGGGGAGAAAAGATTGGACTTATTGGTCCTAACGGTGCAGGGAAGACTACGTTTTTTTCTATTATCCTGGGGAATGAGGAGCTATCCTCAGGAAGTATTCAAATCAACAGGAACGTACGTATTGGATACCTTCCTCAGGAGGCAAATTTTGACTCGAAATCTTCGGTTTTATCGGAGTTGATTGAAGGGGACGAGACTATTCTGCGCCTTAAAAAGGAGAAAGAAAAGCTTGAGGTGGAGAATAAGGCCGCGTCAAAACATTACGGAGAGATCCTCCATGAACTGGAGTTTTTGGGGTATTTTGATTTGGAATATAAAGCGAAAAAGATTTTGATGGGGTTAGAATTTAAAGAGAAAGATTTTAATCGTCCTATAAGTCATATGAGCGGCGGCTGGCAGATGCGCGTTTTATTAGCCAAGCTGCTTACCTGTCATTATGACGTTTTACTCCTTGATGAGCCTACGAATTATCTCGATTTGGCCGCGGCTTTGTGGTTTAAAGATTATCTGGCTGCTTTTAAAGGGACTTTTGTTATGATTTCTCACGATATAGCTTTTTTGAATGAAGTTACAAATTATACTTTAGTTTTAGAGGAGGGAACAATTAGCAAAGTTCGCGGTAATTATGAGGATTACCAGAGGACGCGGGAAGAAAAACGGTGGTATCTCTTAAAACAGTTTAAGGAGCAGGCGAAGAAACGTGAGCAGTTAAAAAAATTTATCAGCCGTTTTCATGGCCAGCCGAATAAAGCTTCCCAGGTTCGGGCTAAGCGGAAGATGTTAGAAAGAATAGGAGAAATCGCGCCTCCCCAAAACCGGCGGGAAAGTATAAGGAGTTTTTGTTTCCCCCAGGCCAGGAGGAGCGGATATCAGGTTATAACTCTGGGAAAAATTTCCAAGTCCTACGGGGATATTGAAGTATATAAGAATTTTGATTTTGAGATCTACCGGGGAGAAAAAGCTGTTCTGGTTGGCGAAAATGGAGCGGGAAAATCAACCCTTCTAAAAATCCTGGCCGGTGTGATTGATATTGATAAAGGTACGCGTTCTCTCGGACATAACGTGGATATAGGTTATTTTTCTCAGACCCGTATGGATACCTTGAATTCTTATAATACTGTTTTTGAAGAAGCCTGTTCCGCTGCCGACGGCAGTATACTGGGAGAGGCTGTCCGGACGATTCTGGGTGCGTTTTTGTTTAGCGGTAAAGATGTTGAGAAGAGTGTTAGTGTGCTTTCAGGAGGAGAGAAGAGCCGGCTTATTCTGGCTAAACTTTTGATTAATCCTCCCAATTCCCTTCTTTTAGATGAGCCGACAACTCATTTAGATGCTGATGCCGTAGACGCTTTAATTAAGGCTTTAAGCACATACGAAGGGACATTAGTGTTTATCAGCCATGATATCCATTTTGTCCGTTCCGTAGCTAATATCGTTTTTGAGGTTAAACAAGGCGAGGTGAGGAAATTCCCCGGTAATTTCAATGATTACTGGCAGAAATCCAAAGTTAAGAGCGCTTTCGAAGAACGTAAAATAGAGAGTTTGGATAAAGAAGTAAAAGTAGATAGTCTAAAGAATGAAAAGAAACAACAGAGATTGTTGAAAAAAGAGGAGGAGAAAAAACGTAAAGTTCATAATGCAGCCTTGGGTAAAAAAATAAAAGAATTAAGAAACGAGAAGGAGAAACTCGAAAGCGAACATTATGTGAAAGCGCGCATTCTTTCTAATCCTCGCAGTTATCATACTGAAGGTGTAGCTAAAGAATACGGCCGGCGTCTTAAAGAGATAGCGAAAAGATTTATAGAGATTGATAAAGAAATCGAGGAGCTCAAACAGTCGTTTTTTATTTAACTTAAGCTGAAAGATAAAGATTCCGCTGTAAATTAAAAAAGGAGTTTTAAATGGTCAAAACCAAAATTATCGCCACTTTAGGGCCTTCCACTAATAAGGAAGCAGTTTTAAGGAAGATGATTCTGGCCGGGTTAGATGTTGTGCGGCTTAATTTTTCCCATGGCAATAAGGAAGAGCATCTTAAACGGGTTGTTTTGGTACGCAAGCTCAACCGCAAGTTGAGAAGAGCTGTAAAAATAATGCAGGATTTAGAGGGGTTCAGGCTGCGAGTAGGGAAATTAAAAGAGCCGCTTGTTTTAGATAAGCGGAATATATTTTATTTTACCCAGGAAGAAATCGTAGGCGAAAAACGAAGGATACCTTTTGATTATCAGGGGTCGCTTAAGAATTTTGAGAAAGGGAGTTTAATCTATATAGATGACGGAAAGATAATCTTACGGGTAAAAGCTAAAGGTGAGAAGCATATCAAAGCGGAGGTTCTTATCGGCGGAGTTTTAAAGGAGCGCAAAGGGATTAATATCCCGGATATAAAATTGGATTTCGATTCTTTGACAGCCAAGGATAGAATAGATTTAAAGTTCGCTATAGATAATAAACTGCATTACGTTGCCCAGTCGTTTGTAAGAAATGCCGGCGATATCAAGATTCTTAGAGACATTTTAAAACCGGCATTGCCGAAATGTAAAATATTCGCCAAGGTTGAAAGCCGGGAAGCCTTAGATAATATAGAGGAAATTATACACCATGCAGACGGAATTATTGTGGCCCGTGGTGACTTGGGTATTTGTGTCCCCATATACAAGGTGCCGGTAATACAAAAAGAACTTGTTAAGAAATGTCGTTTAGCCCGTAAGCCTGTAGTAGTCGCTACCCAGATGCTTGATAGTATGACCAAGGAAATAATCCCGACCAGGGCCGAAGTTACTGATGTGGCTAACGCGATTTTTGATGGTACTGATTACGTTCTTTTATCGGGAGAGACTGCAATTGGAGAGCACCCGGATAAAGTCGTAGATATGATGAATAAGATAATAAAACACACTGAGCAATATATTAAAGAAAAAGGTAAACCCCGTTAGAGAACTTCGTTCTCTAACGGCTTGCGCTGACGGTGGATTTTTCTAACGGGGTAAACATTAAAATATCGGGTCGTGTATATTAAAAAAAAGTGTTTCTATGACACCAAGAGAATTTAGAAAAAAATAATTGTCTGCCTATGGCAGACTATCTTCTATATTCAATTTTTCCGCCGGAGGCGGACCCGCCTTGGGCGGGCAATCTTTGTGACTTAGTGGCGTAATATAAGAATATGAGTCAGGAGTTTATCTATGTCTGAAGAGAACGAAAAAAAGATTAAGATGAAAGGCATAATAAAGCAAATTTATAAAAAGATGGGGAAAGCGATTTCAGACTACCGGATGATAGAGGAAAACGACAGGATCCTTATTGGCTTTTCCGGAGGCGTGGACAGCTTAAGTTTATTAAAACTTTTTCAGATGCGTAAAACGAGAATTCTCTTAAACTTTGATTTTTCTCTTTGTTATGTCTCGGCTAATTTCACGAAAGTAGATAGCGAAGTTATTCTGAAGTATTTCCGTGAACAAAAAATAGATTACACTATAAAAGAACTTTGTTTAAACGGGGATAATCCGGATTGTTTCTGGTGTTCCTGGAATAGGAGAAAAATCCTGTTTGATACAGCCCGGAAACTAGGTTGTAATAAACTCGCTTTAGGGCATAATCTGGATGATATCACCGAAACGATTCTTATGAATTTATGTTTTGCCGGGGAGATAAGTACTATGAAGCCTAAGCTTGAATTATTCGAAGGCAGGCTAACCATAATACGGCCTCTTTGTTATATAGAGAAAAAAGATTTGTTGGATTTTGTTTCCGAATTAAATCTTCCGGTTGTTGATTCCGGATGTTCCCGGGGAAAAGATTCAAAAAGGGCGTTGATAAAAAAAGTTATAAGCGAAATAGAAAAAGACTGCCCTTATCTAAAGAAGAACATTTTTAACTCTTTAAAGAGAATAAAACAGGATTATCTCGTATGAAGAAAGGGGCGTTGAGGAAAGTTCTTATTACCGGTGGCCCAACCTGGGTGAAGATTGATGATTTAAGGATAATTACCAACGTTTTTACCGGGAGGACCGCTTTATTCCTCGCTAAAAAATTTAAAAAGAAAAACTTCGACGTTACCTTGATTATAAACTCTCATTGTATAAAGAATGAATTGCCGAAGAATGTCAAGGTAGTGCCTTTCAGGTATTTTGAGGGATTAAAGACAAAAATAGAAAAGGAATTAAAAAAAGACAAATTTGATTTGATAATTCATAGCGCTGCAGTGAGCGATTATAAGTTAAAGAAGGTTTTTAAAGGAAAAGTTCCTTCCCAACAGCAAGAATGGACTTTAGAGTTAGTTCCCGCTCCTAAGTTAATTAAGCTTATACGTAAATTAGCCAGAGATTCGTATCTTGTCCAATTTAAGCTGGAGATAAAAAAAGACGGGCTTATTAATAAAGCCTTCAAGAGTTTAAAGGACAATAAAGCTGACTTAGTCGTTGCTAATGCCTTGGAAGATTTAAAGTTAAATTATAAAGCCTTTATTATAGATAAAAATAAAAATATAACTGCCGTGTCTTCTAAGCGGGAGTTTTTTTCCTATCTTTTAAAGTTTTTTCCCGCCATCCTGAAATAAAATAAAACAAGTGGTACAAAACAAGTTTAACTCGTTTTGTACCACTTGACATTTAACCCAAATGACGCAATTGTATCATTGCCGACCCCAAATTTTCCTTTTAAAATTTGGCTTGTGCCCGTTTGGGTAAAAGGTCAGGGTTACCATGGAAAAATGTTGCGCACTTTCCAGCCAGAGGCTGGTTTTCGATTAGTGCAATTTTTACTACCCA
>JAGLUN010000074.1 GCA_023134705.1 Candidatus Omnitrophota bacterium
TTTTCAGTGGTTAGGAAAGTTTTACCTGTGCCCGTAAGGGTATATGGGCAAATAATGCTAACTGCATTATTTGGGTTAAGGAGATTAAAAATTGACTGGTGACTTGGTGACCAGTGACTTAAAATTAGGGAGGTAAAAAAAATGGCACGAGTTATTGGTATTGATTTAGGGACTTCTAATTCCGCGGCTTCGGTTATGGAAGGAGGCCGTCCGGTAATTATTCCTTCAGCCGAAGGCACAACCGTGGGAGGAGGGAAGGCTTTTCCTTCTCATGTGGCTTTTACAAAAGACGGTCAGCTTTTGGTAGGGGAACCGGCCCGGCGGCAGGCGGCAATCAACCCTGAAGGGACAGTCAGCGGATTTAAAAGAAAGATGGGAACGACATTTAAATATAAGCTTCCTGATAAAGAATTTACTCCCCAGCAGCTTTCCGGTTTTATTCTTCAGAAGATAAAGAAGGACGCTGAAAGTTACTTAGGAGACACGGTAAACGAAGCCGTAATAACCTGTCCGGCTTATTTTAACGATAATCAGAGACAAGCAACCAAAGACGCGGGAGAAATTGCTGGATTTAAGGTTTTAAGGATAATTAATGAGCCTACATCAGCTTGTTTGGCTTATGGTTTAGGTAAAGAAAAAGAGAAGGAACTGAAAATTTTGGTGTTTGATTTCGGAGGAGGAACTCTTGATGTTACTATTATGGAGATGGCCGAAGGGGTATTTGAAGTAAAATCAACCAGTGGTGATACCCAGCTTGGCGGACGTGATATGGATGAAGCTTTAATGGATTATATTGTTTCGGAATTCAAGCGTGATACAGGTATAGATTTAAGAAGTGACCCTATGGCAATGCAGCGTCTGCGTGAAGGAGCAGAGAAAGCTAAGATTGAACTTTCTTCGACGATTACTACGGATATTAATTTGCCTTTCATTACAGCGGACAAAGCCGGGCCCAAGCATTTAGTTATGCATATAACCCGGGCAAAGCTTGAGGAATTGATCAGGCCGATTGTGGAAAAAACAAGAGTTTCTATAGAGCGTGCTTTAAGTGACGCGAAGTCAGAGCATGATGATATTGATAAGATTATTATGGTAGGAGGTCCTACAAGGATGCCCTGCGTTCACTCTTTCCTGGAGGATATTGTCGGGAAGAAAATTGAGCGGGGGGTAGATCCTATGGAATGTGTGGCTTCAGGAGCAGCTATCCAGGCGGGGATTATTAAGGGTGATGTAAAAGACGTATTGCTTTTAGATGTTACCCCTTTGTCTTTAGGTATCGAAACATTAGGGGGGGTATGCACGAAGTTGATTGACAGAAATACTACTATCCCTACCAAGAAATCCCAGACTTTCAGCACTGCCGATGATAATCAAAGCGCGGTAACAATTAGGGTTTTGCAGGGTGAACGTGCGATGGCTAATGATAATACCGAGCTTGGCCGGTTTGACTTGGTAGGAATTCCTCCCGCGCCCAGAGGCCTGCCTAAAATCGAAGTCTCTTTTAATATTGATAGAGATGGTATAGTTCACGTTTCAGCGAAAGATTTGGGCACAGGGAAAGAACAATCTATAAGAATAACTGCTCCTCAGAAATTATCGGATGAAGATATCGATAAGATGGTGAAAGACTCGGATCTGTACGCTGAAGAAGATAAGAAAAGGAAAGAATTAGCGGAATTGAACAATAAGGCTGACAGTTTAATTTACACTACCGAGAAATCATTGAAAGATTACGGCGCTAAAGTATCGGAAGGAGAGAAAAAAAATATAGAGGATAAAGTGCAGATTTTGAAAGAGGTTCTTAAGAAATCAACCCTGGATAAGGAAGAAATAGAGAAAGCAATGGATGAGTTAACTAAAGCTTCCTACAAATTAGCTGAGGAAGTTTATAAAGCAAGTACGCAGGCGCAGGCGCAGGCTCAGGGAGCTCAGGCCGCAGGCGCGGGAGAGGGAGCCTCTCAGCAGGCCGGAGGTGATCAAGAGCCGCAAGCAGAAGAGCCGAAACAACCCCAAGTAAAAGAAGGAGAAGTAATCGATGCTGAATATAAGGAGGCGGATAATAAGTAAAAATCGGGCGTGTGAGAGATGATGAGTACAAAAAAAGATTATTATGAAATTTTGGGTGTTTCCCGTAACGCGAGCGCGGATGAAATAAAAGGTATTTATCGTAAGCTGGCAATGAAATATCATCCTGACCGGGTGCCTGAAGAGGAAAAAAAAGAAGCTGAAGAAAGATTTAAAGAGATCTCGGAAGCTTACGCGGTTTTAAGTGATTCTAAAAAACGCGGTCTTTATGACCAATACGGACACGCGGGTATCGATTCCCGGTTCAGTACTGAGGATATTTTCAGGAGCACTGATTTCAGCGGGTTTGGTTTCGGAGGGAATATTTTTGAGGAGATACTTTCCGGTTTCGGATTCGACATTTTCGGTGGGTCCGGTACAAGGAGAAGCAGAAAATCAAAAGGGGAGGAAGCCCATTATAAAGTAGGGGTGACTTTGGAAGATGTTGCCACAGGAGTAGAGAAAACAATTGATTTTCACCGGCTTGAGCCTTGTTCTCGTTGTAAAGGATCAGGGGCGGAGCCAGGATCCCGTAAAATTACCTGTTCTGCCTGTAGAGGCAGGGGTAGTGTTTCGACAGGGATGGGCTTTATAAGTTTATCCCAGGTTTGTCCTCAATGTAGAGGTGAAGGAGAAATTATTGAGAAACATTGTTCTTCCTGTAGAGGTGAAGGCAGAGTAGAAATTTCTAAAAGCGTAAAAGTTAATATCCCTGCTGGTGTTAATACCGGTTCTATTGTACGTCTACGGGAAGAGGGTAATTTCGGGCCGGGGGGATACGGAGATATGTATCTTCATATCGGGGTTAAACCCCATAAGATATTTCAAAGAGCAGGGAATAACCTAAAGTGCCGGGTTAAAATAAATATGGTAAAAGCGTGTTTAGGCGGAGAGATAAATGTCCCTACACTTAATGGTAAAGTAAAAATGAAGATACCGCCGGGAACTCAACCCAATACTGTTTTTCGCCTGCGGAACAAAGGTGTTCCGGATTTAAGGACTAAAAGGATGGGGGATGAATTTTTAGAGGCTGAGATTGAGATACCAATAAAGCTGTCGGGGCGGGAGCGGAATCTTCTTAAGGAATTGGCTAGATTAAGGAAAGAACTTTAGTAGAGAGAAGAGAGATGCTCGATGCTCGATTATAGATAATAGATTCTTGTTGCACTTTTGGAGGGGATATGCCAACATACGATTATGAATGTTTAAAATGTGGAGAGAGGTTTGAAGTCTTTCAGAAAATTAATGACCCCCGGCTTGATAAGTGTCCTTCCTGTAAAGGGAAAGCCAGACGCTTGATCGGAACGGGGTGTGGTTTGATTTTTAAAGGCAGCGGTTTTTATATTACTGATTACAAAAGGAAAACGGAAAAGACTCTTTCCGATAAAAATGTTTCCAAAGACAGCAGCCCGAAACCGGAAAATAAAACTCAGGCTATTCAAACTACGAATACTAAATCTTGCAGTAGCCAGGGAAAAGACAGTAAATGAGTTTATTAGTAAAATCTTTTAGGGCCCTTCAGTATAGCCCTAAAAAATTCAAAAATTTATCCGGCCTTGTTTGTCCGCCTTACGACATTATCGGAGAGAAAGAAAAAAAGTTTTTTAACCGGAAATCTAAATACAACTTTTCGTATCTTCTTCTCGTTGAAAGGAATAACGATTATAAGATATTAGCTAAACGTTTTAGTAACTGGCTTGATAAGAATATCCTGGTCCGGGATGATACGCCTTCTATTTATTTGTATGAGCAGAAGTTTAATTTTGAAAATAAGACTTTTAGAAGAATAGGTTTTTTAGGGCTTTTAAAATTAGATAAAAAAGGGATAATTTTCCCTCACGAAACTACTTTCAAAGATCCGAAAATCGACCGCTGGCGTATTCTTAAAGAGATGAAGGCGAATTTAAGTCCTATTTTTGTTATTTCCGACAAGAAGCTGAAGACGCTTAAGAATATATATAAAAGTTATGTCAATAAAGTTGCTTCCCGGGAATTTGAAGACTTTGACGGGATCGCTAACCGATTGTGGAAAATAGAAGATAAGGATCTAATAAAATCCTTATCCCGGGAAATAAGCAAAAATAAGCTTTTTATCGCTGACGGCCATCACCGGTTTGAGGTAGCCCATAAATATTTTAAACTTAATCAGAACCGTTTTGAAAAGTTAAACTATTTATTAGCCTATTTTACTGATCCTTCAGAAGGCCTGCTTATTCTTCCTACCCACCGTGTAGTGACTTTAAAAGAGAATGTCGCGGATATGTTTAAAAAGTTATCATTATATTTTTTAATTAGAGAAATAAGCGAAGATGACCTGAAGATGGATGAATCCAAAGGTAAAAGTTTTTCTTTCATTATTTACGCGAAAAGGAAATTTTATTTTCTTAAATTGAGGAATGAAGAAATTTTAGATAAAATATTTAAGACTGAAAAAGACCGGATTTATAAACAGTTAAATGTGTGTGTGCTTCACAGGTTTGTTCTCAAAAATTTAGATATTGATAGCATTGATTACGTGCATAGCATAGCAGAGGTAAAAAAAATGGCAACCGGCAAAAAAATAGGGTTTATTTTAAAAGCTGCCCCTCTTTCCATGGTTTTTTCTATAGCTAAAGGGGGGTTACTTCTGCCTCAAAAATCTACTTATTTTTATCCTAAAGTTCTCAGCGGTTTGGTCTTAAGGAAGTTCGAAAAATGAGAATATTTAAAAAAAATTTAAAATATACGACTGTAAAGGCGAAGAAAAAGAGCATTCCTGACGGTTTATGGAGTAAATGTCCGCAGTGTTCTCAATTTATCTTCACCAAAATCCTGAAAGAAAACCTCCGGGTATGTCCTAAGTGTGATTATCATTTTCTTTTAACCTGTTGGGAGAGAATAGATATCCTGGCGGATGAAGGAAGTTTTAAAGAATTTCATTCTGACCTTGAATCTATGGATCCTTTAGAATTCATCGGACCGAGGTCCTATAAAGAAAAATTGAAAGAGGGAAAAGAGACTACTTCTTTAAAAGAAGCCGCTGTGGTAGGAGAAATTAAGATGAATAAAAAGGCCGTGGCTTTGGGAGTCACGGATTCACGTTTTATTATGGGGTCAATGGGGTCAGTAGTAGGAGAAAAGATTACCAGGATTGCTGAGTTTGCTTTAGATAAAAAAGTGCCTCTGGTTATTGTTTCCGGGTCAGGCGGCGGTGCGAGGATGTATGAAGGAATGTTAAGTTTAATGCAGATGGCTAAGACCAGCGGGGTCCTGGCTAATCTACGGGAGGAGAATATTCCTTATATATCTGTGCTTACCCATCCTACTATGGCCGGGATTCTGGCTTCTTTTGCCGGGTTAGGAGATGTAATAATTGCTGAGCCCGGGGCCTTAATTGGTTTTACCGGCCCGAGAGTTATAAAGCAGACAATAAAGCAGGATTTACCTCCGGGATTTCAGACTTCGGAATTTAATTTGGAACACGGGCTTATTGATATAGTGATCCATCGTAAAGAATTAAAGTGTGTGATATCGAAGCTGCTGGATTATTTCTCTTGACATATTTATATTGAGAACTTAAAATTTTTAGGCATAGATATAGATAAAAAAGAAGAGAAGGCTGAATATGGCGCAGATAAGTTTGAGGGATGTTAAAAAAGTTTATGGGCATAAAGTAACTGCCGTTGATAATATTAACCTGGGGATAGAGAACAAAGAGTTCGTTGTTTTGGTAGGGCCTTCGGGATGCGGTAAATCTACTACCTTGAGGATGATTGCCGGGTTAGAGGAAGCGAGCGAAGGAAAAATTTACATTGCTGATAGACTGGTAAATAATGTTCCGGCGAAAGATAGAAATATTGCTATGGTCTTTCAGAACTACGCTCTTTATCCTCATATGAGGGCCTACGAAAATATGGCTTTCGCTCTTAAACTGAGAGGATATCCTAAGCCTGAAGTTGATAAGAGGGTAAAAGAGGCCGCGGAGATTTTGGGAATTACGCGTCTTTTACAAAGAAGGCCTAAAGAACTTTCCGGAGGTGAAAGGCAGCGGGTGGCTGTAGGAAGAGCAATAGTAAGGAAGCCCTTAGCTTTTTTGTTCGATGAGCCTTTAAGTAATTTAGATGCCAAGATGCGGGTTCAGATGCGGACAGAGCTTCATAAACTTCATTTAAAGATTCAAACTACTATGGTTTACGTAACTCATGACCAGGTAGAAGCTATGACTCTGGGAGATAAGATAGCGGTGATGAAAGATGGAAAGATCCAGCAGTTTGGTGCGCCGTTAAATGTTTATAATAAGCCGGCAAACAAATTTGTCGGAGGATTTATCGGTTCGCCTCCAATGAATTTTATGGACGGCGAAATCATGGCGAAAAATAACGATCTTTATTTTGCCGAAGGAAATTTCAGGATAAAAATTCCGAAGGAGAAATATCTTAAGTTAAAATCCTATACCGGTAAAAAGATAATTTTTGGAGTAAGGCCGGAGTGTATTTACGATAAATTATTTGCTTCCATGGCTACTCCTGATAATACAGTAAGGGCCTCCTGCGAGGTTATAGAGACTATGGGAGCGGAAAATCACCTTTATTTATCCACGGGAAAACACACAATTGTGGCTGTTGTTGACGCGAGTAACAAGCCGTTAATAGGCAGCGTTTTAGAGGTAGTTTTCGATATGCAGAAGTCTTTATTTTTTGATCCCGCTACGGAAAAGAGCATTGTATAGAATTTTTTCTCTCATAAGCTTAGCTTTAGCCTTCATCTTTTCCTTCCTCCTCTTTTTTTTAAAAAACTTGTCTATCGGGTGGATATCGTTTATCTGGGGAACTCTCTTTTTGGTATTATTTATCTCTCGGGGGATAAAATCAAGACTCGTTAAAAGATATTTCCCCGAAGCCGAAGAAATAGAAGAAAGCAATAATCTCCTAAAAGAGGAATTGGAAAAAAAACGGGATATCCTTTTACGTTTGCCCGGAAGGGCAAAAAAAGTATTTTCTTTATCTAAAATTCTGGATGATTTTACTTCTTTGGTTGAAAAAGAAAAAATCTATGAGTTCTTAGCCGATAATCTAAAGGATTTTTTCTTAAAGGGCGAAAATATCCTTTTTTTCTCTCTGGATAAGAATAAAGATTCTCTAAAGCTCATTCATTCTTTTAAAAGAGATAAACTTATCATAAAAGAGAAAGAAGGTGATATTATTGATTGGTGGGTTTTAAGACAGAACCAGTCTTTAATCGTAGGGAATTTCCCCGAAGATTTTCGTTTTGATTACACGCAAAGTCTGGCTTTCCGTGAAAGAGATATTCATTCTTTTATAGTCAGCCCTATTTCTTTGGGAGATAAAGTCCTGGGCTTAGTAAGAATCGAGAGCAGGAAAAAAGAGAGTTTTTCTTTGGATGATTTGCGGTTATTAAGGATATTTTGTGATGTGGGAGCGGCGGTTTTAGAAAGAGCAGAACTGTTCGAGAAGATAAAAGAGTTAGCCATAAAAGATGCTCTTACAGGTTTATTCTTGCGGGATATATTTATGGACAAGTTAGAAGAAGAGTTAAAACGAGCGTGTTTTTCAAATACTAAATTAGGCTTCGCCATTTTAGACATAGATGATTTTAAGAAAATAAATGATACCTATGGTCATGGAGTAGGGGATTTAGTTTTAAAGAAAGTGGCAGGTATCTTAAAGAAAGTAATCGGAGACTCCGGCAATATGGTATCGCGTTTTGGAGGAGAAGAATTCGTCTTTTTTGTTGTACGGACCCAAAAAGAAGAAGTAAAAAAAATGGCGGAATTGGTTAGGGATCAAATTGATTCCGCTAAAGTGAATACCCGGAGAAAAACCGTTAATTTTTCCATATCTTTGGGATTAGTTATTTGCCCTGATGATGCCAGGGACAGTCTGCGCCTTATTAGTAGAGCGGATAAGCTTCTTTATGAAGCAAAAAGAAAAGGGAAAAACAGGATATGTTTTATTCCTTGATTTTATTTTTTTTGGCAGCCGTAGCTGTTTTTTTCAGGGTGAAGGACCTCAAAGTATTACGAAATGATTATAAAATGAATATAGCGTCTTTGAAAGTTAAAGAAAATAAATTGAAAAAAAACCTGCACCTCGTGGATAAACGTTTTCATGGGCTTGAAGGAAGGATTAATGAAACTTTTTTTATGTGCGAGCTGGCAGGAAAAGTTTCTTCAGTCCTGGATAAAGAAAGTATCTTAAGGATTTTGAAAGAAGAGATGCAGTCGCTTAGTTCCATAGAAGATATAGATTTTTTCCCTCAGAAAAAGAAAGGATACTTGCTTTTTAGGTTAGAAACGAAACCTTCTGTTTTTATGGCGGTTAAGGTGAAATCAAAGCAGATAAAAAACAATGTCAAAATTATTGTAAAAATGGCTAATCTTTGCATAGAAAAGAGTTCTCTTTATAAAAAATTACAAACTCTTTCTATGCATGACAGCCTTACCGGAATTTATAACCGCCGTTATTTTAATTCAAGATTAAATGAAGAGTTTGAGCGGGTGGAAAAATTTAAACTTAGCCTTTCGCTTCTTATGGTGGATATTGATCATTTCAAAAAGATAAACGATAATTACGGGCATCTGGTAGGTGACGTAGTATTAAAAGAAGTGTCGAAGATCATAAAGAAGAATATAAGAGAGATTGATTTTACAGCCAGATACGGGGGTGAGGAATTCGTAGTTATTCTTCAGGAAACCGATAAAGACGGCGCTATTTTTGTAGGTGAAAGGATAAGGGAGAATATAGCTTCAAAAATAATAAAAGCTTTTGATGAAGATGTTAAAACAACAGTAAGTTTGGGTCTTGCTTCCTATCCGCAGGATAGCCGGTATCCCGGGATGCTTTTAGAGCTTGCCGATAAAGCTTTATATAGAGCAAAAAATAAAGGAAGGAATAGACTGGAGTATTTTTAGAGGAGGATTGTAAAATGAAGGAATTGGAATATTTGCTGGTAAGCGCGGGAAAATCTAAAGTTTCGTTGACAGAAGACAATCCTTTTAAAGATATTGGTTTTGACGCGGATAAGCCGCGTTTAGGATGGGTAAATCCTCCTCCCTGGGAAATGGTGGAGGAAACTATAAAAAGACTGGCAGCTGTTATAAAGGATAAAGAAGAGTTCATTTTTGTGGGGATAGGCGGCTCAGCCAACGGAATTAAGACTTTAATTTCTTTAAAAAAAGGCTGCCCATTGTATTTTTTAGACAGTTTAGACCCCCGGGCAGTAAAGGATGTCCTTTCTAAGGTGAAAAATATAGGAAGAACCTTGGTTGTTCTTATATCAAAATCCGGAACGACAGTAGAAACCCAGGCTTTAGCCGGAACCCTGAAAGGATTATTTAAGGATAACTGGCGGGATCATTTTCTCTGGCTTAGCGATGAAGAAGCGTTCCCCAAGATTAATTATCTTGGCTGGGAACGTGTTCATAGATTTACTATTCAGATAGACGGTAATTCGGATATCGGAGGCAGGTTTACCTGTCCCCATACTTTGATTTTTTTATTTCCTTTATTTTTGATTATGAATAGAGATATTTCCGCTTTAAAAGAGTTGTTTTTGAAGTATCTTTCTTCGCGGGAGGGAATAACGGCTAAGGCTGTTTGCGATGTTTCCCGCTATAAAGATAAAGAAAAAGCTTTTTTCTCTATAAGAGTGAGGGAAGAAGTTGTTGATAAATTTACTACCTGGGCCACACAGTTATTCCAGGAGAGTTTAGGGTCGAAAAAAGAAGGGTTTTATGTAAAGACTTTGGTCCGGAAAGAAGAAAAAGAAGAAGATGGTTTCTCTCTTTTGGAGATTGATTCTCTTTTGCCAAAAGGAACCGGGAGCCATTTTTTATATCTTATGGGTTTGATGTATTACCTTCAGCTTTTTGTGGCTCTTTATGCTGGTTTAAAGAACATAAATTTTGTGAACCAGCCATACGTTGAAGAATATAAACGGGCGATGCGTCAGTTAAGCAAAGATGATTTGGTTGTGCCGGAAAAAATAGATTTACCGAAGTTGTTGGAAAAGATTAAGGCAAAGTTAAATCCTTCCTTAAGATTTATAGAGGTTGTGCTTTATTTCTATCCTCAGGATGATTTTGTGAAAAAGTTGAAAGAGGAGTTGGATGAGATGTTGGGGGAGAAGAAGTCGTTTGTTTTTGTGGGGAGCGATTGGAATCATCATTCTTATCAGGCTGCTTTTTTAGACAAGGAGACCCTTTTTGTGATTTTAACCAAAGAGGACTATTTATCGGAAGATATCCCTTATTTAAATAAAGATAATTTTTGTCGAAATGTGGATACTCTCAAATTGATAAGCCTGGCGACTTATAAAACTCTGCAGGATAAAGCCCTTTACTTTTGCATATAAGTTAACCCGGAATATGCAGCTGCATATTCCGGGCTAAGTATTCATTTTAGTAATGCGCAGTTGCTGCCTGCCGGATCCTTTTAATAACTTATTTCCTCTTAATTATACATTTTGAGCGTCGTATACATTTTGAGCGTCGCTCATTTTGTTCAATTAGAAGGGTTAAATTAATGAGTTAACCCCGTCCCCTATTTCCTACTATAACATCCTATAACACGGTTCTACATTATTATGGCTGGGGTGGTTCAATCCAAACGCGTTGATCTATATACTCTTCTACGGAATCCATAAAAACCGAACTATATATATCCCTTGGACCATCGCCATGCTTTCTAAAATATACCTGTGCCATCCCTTGCTTTACGTTTCCGCTTGGCTGTAGATCACTATGAAAATCTTCTTTCGCTATCGCAATAGAAAAACCTTTATATGTCTCCCATTCACAGCGAGATTTCTGCCATTCCGAAGGCGCGTAAGAAACAGGGAGGATTGTATTACTTTTATCCGAGTTGCTATCTATAAAAGCTATGGCTTTCATAGGATTGTCAAATGTTCTCGTTTCTAGACTCGATCCAATGTTAAAAGTAATTTTACACCCTTCATCAGTAAGTGTGATAGGAAATTTTTTATACTCTCCCACTTTTAGTATTCCTACTATTTCTTCACTGGGCCCCGTAACTAAAGCATGTTCATCTATGTAAGCTTCAGCCTCTTCCATACTCCCTGTTCCGGGAGAAATCCCACCCAGGGCTCCTGTAGGTTTAGGAAGATTTGCGGGATGAGAAATCACTACTACATTAGAGAGATCCTTATAACGAATAACAAAACCTTTATAATGCTCAATTTTGAAATCCTCATAATCTCCTGGAGGTAAGTATCTAAGGGGAATCCTTAAATCTGGATTGCTTTCATCCGTACGAGCCGCTATAAAATTTAGGGCATCTTCGGAGTTATCAAATATTTTTGTTTCAAAAGTTGACCCAGGATAACCTGTAGATGATATTGCAGAAAAGACATAAAGAATTGTATAACCTTCCTCTGTAGGTATGATGGGAATTCCTTCATATTCTCCTGCTGCCAGTATTTGTTCATCCAGTGTCGGGATGGATTCTTTGCCAAGGATCATCGATCCAATCTTTTGCACATCCTGTTCATCGATGGTTCCATCCAAATTCACATCTGCCAGAACTGTGAAAGGTTTTTCTCCTGCGATTATCAGTTCTGTATATACTATATCCATCACGTTTGTTTCCCCATCCTTATTTGCATCGCCTAACAGATTTGGCCCTGTTTTTTTCTCAGAAGGTACTTTTAATCCAGAATAGGATGTAATTTTTGTGGCAGGGGGTATCTTAGAAGGAAGTTTAACTGTAACGTCAACAGGGGTATCTCCTGATGAGGTATCATGGGTTAGAACATTTAATGTGCCAGGATTCCATACTCCTCCTACAATAACACGTTCATTGGGTCTACCTCCAATAACACAGCTTCCTCCAATAACACGTGTTCCTTCAATAGCATGTACGTTAGGTGTTCCTCCAAGAACAATATGTCCCTCTACATTTTTAAAACTTTCCACGTTAGAAGCTTTAACATTCATAGTCGTCATGCTTTGTGTATTTTCTGACCCAAGAGTAATCGCTTTAGCCTCTCTACACAGGCTAAAAGAAGCGGATACTAAGATTGCTAATGTTAAGATTAACCCTTTCTTCATCTTTTACCTTCCTTTTTTTCCTCTTAATTGTACATTTTGAGCGTCGCTCATTTTGTTCAATTAGAAGGTTAAGTTAATAAGTTAACTCCGTCCCTTATTTCTTAAGGCTCCTGTCTCCCTTGGTAACCGATGTTCCTAGGCAATGGTTTTTCCTGGTTACCGATGTTAGTCGGTGGTATTTTTTTACGACTACCTAAAGTGAGTCTAATCGCAGATCTGTCTACTCTTACCTGCGAGATAGGAATATCAATAAATAGTTTGAGTTCCTGTTCCTGTATTTTTAGCGAGATCTCCTCTTAATTGTACATTTTGAGCGTCGCTCATTTTGTTCAATTAGAAGGGCTAAGTTAATAAGTTAACTCCGTCCCCTTATTTCCGTTAAGGCTGCTGTATTCCGTGGTAACCGATGTTCCTAGGCAATGGTTTTTCTTGGTTACCGATGTTAGTCGGTGGTATTTTTTTACGACTACCTAAAGTGAGTCTAATCGCAGATCTGTCTACTCTTACCTGCGAGATAGGAATATCAATAAATAGTTTGGTTTCCGGTATTTTCAGCGAGATGTTAATGTCGATAGTTAATTTGGGTTCCGGTATTTCCAGCGAGATGCGGGTATCAATAACTGGTTGTTGATCCCCCTGCGAGATTATAGCTGGCTGTTGAAACCCTTCTATTTCCGGCTCCCTTATTTCTAGCCCTATTGGACCTACAGATATAGAAAGATCGGAAAAGGAAATAGTAGAAGGAGGGGGTATCTCTGTTTCGGGAATTTCTGTAGGCTCAGGAGTGGGTCCAGAAGGGTAGTACTTAGCCTCAGAAACCTCATTCCTACACGATTTTTCTTCTATTATTGCTTTCTTATTGATCTTGTCTATTCCTATAATTCGGGCTGTAAGAGTGCTTTCTTGCGATCTTCCTGCACTTATAAAAGGACCCCTCAGAATACTTCCTACAGGTGGTAAGAGGTCTTCATCTAAGGTAACCCCAATAATCTGGCCTACCTCATTCCTTACAACTCTACCTTGGTTAGCATCTGTCACCTCTATATCTATGAGAGTAAACTCACCAAATTTAGCTTCCAGAAGAGCGTAGGCATTTACAGCGGTGATCATACGGGCTCCCTCTTCTGTTACTTCGAACACACTTCCTTTTCCTGCGAAGATTTTTGGATCATGATCAAGCGCGATATCTTTATCAAGCGCGATATCATTGTCAGCTTCAAGTTTAGCGCCGGCAAGGAGATTCAGATTCTCATCTAAATCAGCCCTTTCATCCGTAAGCGTAAACTCACCGAATTGAGCTCCTTTAAGAGCATAAGGGTTTTTAGCTTCTGTTAGTTCCAGGTTTATACTCTCATTTTCATCAACCCCGGTTACTTCAAACACACTTCCTTCTCCTGCGAAGATTTTTGCGTCATCATCAAGCGCGATATCATTGTCAGCTTCAAGTTTAGCGCCGGCAGGGAGATTCAGATTCTCATCTAAATCAGCCCTTTCATCTGTAAGTGTAAACTCACCGAATTGAGCTCCTTTAAGAGCATAAGGGTTTTTAGCTTCTGTTAGTTCCAGGTTTATACTGCCATCTCCATTAGCTCCGGTGACCTCATACACACTTCCTGCTTCTGTCCAAATCTTTTCATCATCATCGAGTGCGGTAGGCCCGTTAGCAATAAGTTCAGTACCAACCTTAGGATTCAGGTCTCCATCCAAATTAACCCTTTCATCTGTAAGTGTAAACTCACCGAATTGAGCTCCTTTAAGGGCATAAGGGTTTTTAGATTCTGTTAGTTGCAGGTTTATACTGCCGTCTTCATTAACTCCGGTGACCTCATACACACTTCCTTTTCCTGCGAAGATTTTTGCGTCATCATCAAGTGCGATATCATTATTAATTTCAAGTTTAGCGCCGGCAAGGAGATTCAGATTCTCATCTAAATTAACCCTTTCCGTAAGTGTAAAGTCATCACCGAATTGAGCTCCTTTAAGAGCATAAGGGTTTTTAGCTTCTGTTAGTTCCAGGTTTATACTGCCATCTTCATTAGCTCCGGTGACCTCATACACACTTCCTTTTCCTGCGAAGATTTTTGCGTCATCATCAAGTGCGATATCACTGTCAGCTTCAAGTTTAGTGCCGGCAAGGAGATTCAGATTCTCATCTAAATCAGCCCTTTCATCTGTAAGTGTAAACTCACCGAATTGAGCTCCTTTAAGAGCATAAGGGTTTTTAGCTTCTGTTAGTTCCAGGTTTATACTGCCATCTTCATTAGCTTCGGTGACCTCATACACACTTCCTTTTCCTGCGAAGATTTTTGCGTCATCATCAAGTGCGATATCACTGTCAGCTTCAAGTTTAGCGCCGGCAAGGAGATTCAGATTCTCATCTAAATCAGCCCTTTCATCTGTAAGTGTAAACTCACCGAATTGGGCTCCTTTAAGAGCATAAGGGTTTTTAGATTCTGTTAATTGCAGGTTTATACTGCCGTCTTCATTAACTCCGGTGACCTCATACACACTTCCTGCTTCTGTCCAAATCTTTTCATCATCATCAAGTGCGATATCATTGTCAGCTTCAAGTTTAGTGCCGGCAGGGAGATTCAGATTCTCATCTAAATCAGCCCTTTCATCTGTAAGTGTAAACTCACCGAATTGGGCTCCTTTAAGGGCATAAGGGTTTTTAGATTCTGTTAGTTCTAAGCTTATACTGCCGTCTTCCTCAACTCCGGTTACCTCATACACACTTCCTGTTCCTGTCCAAATCTTTGCATCATCATCAAGTGCGGTAGGCCCGTTAGCAATAAGTTCAGCGCTAACCTCAGGATTTAGGTTTCCATCTAAATTAACCCTTTCATCCGCGAGTGTAAAGTCAGCGAATTGAGCTCCTTTGAGGGCATAAGGGTCGACAGCTCTTATTAGTTCTAGAGACTTCTTATCTTCTATTTCTACAACCTCAAACTCACTTCCTGCTCCCGCCCAAATTTTTTCATCAAAATCTATGAATGTTTCCTCTTTAAGAGTGACACTCATGCCCGCAGGCATTGAATCTATGTTTTCAATTAAATTAGGTCGTATGACAGTATCGAATGCTTCTCCTCCAATAACATGTTCGTTGGGTATGCCTCCAATAACACAGCTTCCTCCAATAACACGTGTTCCTTCAATAGCACGTACGTTAGGTGTTCCTCCAAGAACAATATGTCCCTCTACCTTTTTAAAACTTTTCACCTCAGAAGCTTGGGCATTCATAGTTGTCGTATTTGGTGTATTTCCCTGCCCAAGAGTAATCGCTTTAGCCTCTCTACACAAGCTAAAAGAAGCAGATATTAAGATTGCTAATGTTAAGATTAACCATTTTTTCATCTTATACCTCCTTGTATTTTTCAAAATAAATAATATTTTTTGCTCTTTTTCTGTGTTCATCTGTAGTTTTATATCCCGCTTTTTTTTAACCACAGATTAACACAGGTACAAGTACACACAGCTTTTTAACCAACATAATCCGCCTAATTATCTTTTATCCCTTTTCCGCCAAAGGCGGATCCGCTTGCCCGCCTCTGATTGCTGTGTACAGAAGCTTCGCTTCTGCCCTTCGGGTACAACACACTCCTTCGGAGTGCATTGTATCCACAGCAATCACTACTTGTTGCATACAGAGGCTTCGCCTCTGCCCTCCGGGTACAACACACACTTCGTGTGCATTGTATCTGCAACAAGTAGTGGAGGGCCTATGGCGGAATCCTTTATTTTTTTCCCGCCTTCCTGGCCTCCTTGTTTATTCTCTTTTTTTTCATATTTTTTTTATTCTATTTTTGACAGTATCGTTTCAAAGGGTTCCAGAGAATTTATTTCTTCTCCCCCATAGTATATCCTTTAGCCGCTAATTTATTCTCCTTCGGCGATAGAATCTAGATAGATAATATATCCGCGTATATTTACGTTCTTATAATTAACCCAAAGGAACCACCTTAATAACCTATTGACAGAGAAATTAAGTTAATAAGTTAACTCCGTCCCTATTTACTGAAGAAATCGCCCAATTTGTCATTTTGCAACAGAACCAGTGCATCTTGTCAAAAGAGAACAAGTTACCTTTCAGACAGAATCCAAAAATACTAATTCATTCCGCTCTTTACCTTCTTTCTTTATTATGACTTAGGAGGCAGTTCAATTAGAGCGTGAGCATCTACAAAAGCTTTAATTTCGTCCAAGGACTTAAAGTGATGACAATGCCCTACCCATGGAGAATGATCTTCTATCCCAGCCAACTTAGGGTCGTAGTTATCGTAATTTACAGCTATCCAGTCCGGACTCTCCTGAATCTGAAAACCTTTATAGTGGTCGCATTTAACCATTTTCCCGTCTTTATAGGAATAATCATCTAAGTTCTCTCCCGAAGAAACAATTACATTTGAATTAAATTTATCTGAACGAGAATCTATAAAGCTTGTGACCTCTGCATAGGCAGAAAAAGTCTTTGTTTCTACTTCTCCTCCAACAACAAAGGTGGCTTCAAAGCCCTC
>JAGLUN010000075.1 GCA_023134705.1 Candidatus Omnitrophota bacterium
AGGTCGGGGTAACCGGGGAAAATGCCACGTACTTTTTTGTACAATCGCCTTTTGCCCTAATTCTTTATCTTGCCGAATGTTATAGGCGTTGGATCCTTCGGAACGCCTTTACAAAGGCATTTTCCCGGTTAAACCTTTTGTCCTATTCTCTCCCTGTCGTCTAAAAGATACGCGCCTAGATTTTTTTGCCCTTTATATAACCAAACTTTAATCCCGATTGTGCCAAAGGTTGTCCTCGCTAGCCCGAATCCATAATCAATATCCGTTCGAAAAGTTTGAAGAGGGACTTTTCCGACTTTATAACCTTCGCTGCGGGCGATTTCAGCGCCGCCCAAACGTCCTTTACATCTTAGTTTTATCCCTTCACACCCTAAATTTGTTGCCTGCTGAATAGTTTTTTTCATCGCCCGCCGGAAATTTACTCTTTTAAGAAGCTGAAAAGCAATCATCTCCGCGACCAATTGCGCTTCTAAAGCCGGCTCAGAAACCTCTTCCACATCAATCTTTATTTCTCTTTTGGTCATCGCAATAATATCCGCCTTTAATCTTTCTATATCCTGACCCCGCCGTCCGATTACTACTCCCGGACGAGATGTACGTATCCTGACACGGATTAAAGCAGAAGAAACCCGCTCTATAACAATCGTCGCGATACAACCATAAGGATAATTTCTCCTAATTAAATTTCTTATTTTAAAATCTTCTTCTAAAAAGTCCGCGTATTCTCTTTTTCTGCGGGTAAACCACCGAGATTTCCAGTTTTTGCCAAAACCAATTCTTAAAATGTAAGGGTGAACTTTATGCCCCATGATTAAACCCTCTTATTAGTCCCTCTATAATATCTACGGCCATCTGCGTACAATCTGTAATCATCTGCGTTCTATCACTATCAGTATTAACCTTTTATTTTTACTTTCCCAATTATTTTTTCTGAAGTGTCCAGCTCAATCAGAATATGAGATGTCCTTTTTCTTATTACCGTTGCTCTACCGAAACTTGCCGCACGCCAACGTTTCAATACCGGTCCGGAATTAGCGAGAAGCTTTGAAATAAAAAGCTTATCTTCTTTGTATCCTTTATTTTTAGCGTTCGCAATAGCCGAAGTTAATGTTTTCCCTAAAAGACCCGCTCCTTTTTTGTTTACAGCTTTAAGGATAAACTGGGCTTCTAACGCCTGTCTGTTTTTCACAAGAAAAATAACCTGCCTCAGTTTTTTTGGCGATATCCTCAAATACTTCGTTTCTGCTTTTGCTACCATTTTCTTTCTACCCGTTATTCTCTCTACTCTTTATATCCCTCACTACTTCTTCTGTATTGCCTTCTTCGCCTTTATCCCTCCATGCTGCCGGAATGTCCGCGTAGGAGCGAATTCTCCTAACCGGTAGCCTACCATAGATTCAGTTATAAACACCGGTAGATGTTTTTTTCCATTATGAACAGCAAAGGTTAAACCCACAAAATCAGGAGTAATCATACTTGTTCTTGACCAGGTTTTAATCGGCCTTCTGTCGCCGCTTTCTCTTACTTTTTGAACTTTTTTTATTAACTTGGGATGTACAAAAGGACCTTTTTTTAATGACCTGCTCATATAATACTCCTCAATTCAATACGAACCTCCGAACACAGACTTTTAATCTCATCTTTTTTTCACCCTTCGTTTTATTATATATTTATCACTCTTTCTATGCGGTTTCCTTGTCTTTGCTCCTTTAGTCGGCTTCCCCCAGGGAGTCACAGGATGGGGATTGCCCTGTCCTGCCTTCCCCTCACCTCCTCCGTGAGGATGATCTACAGGGTTCATCGCTACTCCCCTAACTTTAGGACGTTTTCCTAACCAACGACTCCGGCCTGCTTTCCCGGAAACAATTGAAGCATGTTCAATATTTCCTACTTGCCCTACAGTTGAGCGGCAATCCAGCCTTATAAGTCTTATTTCACCCGAAGGCATTTTAATTTGAGCAAACCCTCTTTCTTTCGCCATTACCTGAACGGAACTTCCCGCGCTCCTTACTAGTTTTGCTCCTTTAGCTGGTTCTAATTCGATATTATGAATAATTGTTCCTAAAGGAACATATTTTAACTTCATTGAATTCCCCGGTTTTATCTCCACCTGGGAATCTTTACCGCTTATTACCTTATCATTCACTTTTAAAGTCCTGGGCCATATTATATAACGTCTTTCTTTATCCGGATACTCAACAAGGGCAATTCTAGCACTTCTATTCGGATCATACTCAATGGCAATAATTTCACCTTTTATGTCAAATTTATCACGTTTAAAATCAATAATACGATATTTGCGTTTATGGCCTCCGCCTTTTCTTCTCATTGTAATACGCCCGTAACTATTTCTTCCCCCTGTTTTCTTAAGAGCCGTAGTTAAAGACTTCTCCGGCTTTTTCTTAGTGATTTCAACAAAATCCGGACTTACCTTGAAGCGTAAAGTCGGTGTATTCGGTTTGTATCTTTTAGTACCCATCTTCTATCTCTACTCTCTTCTTCGCTTATTTTTTTTCTCTCTCACTTACTGCTTTATCTAAATCTGCGACCATCCACGTTTCTTCTATCTGCGTTAATCTGCGTCTTAAGTGATCTTAATGCTCTGCCCTTTCTTTAAAGTAACTACCGCTTTTTTCCAGGCAGGAGTCCTTCCTTCCTGCCCCATTTTTATTCTTTTCAATTTTCCTTTGACATTCATCACATTCACTTTTCCCACTTTTACTTTGTAAATTTTTTCCACAGCATTTTTTACTTCAATTCTATTCGCGGCTTTTTCTATCCAAAAGACATATTTGTTAAATACACCTAAAGCGGTAGCTTTTTCGGTAATAAGAGGAGATTTAATTATCTTATAAATACTTTTCACGTCAACCTTTTTTTATCCTATCTTCGACTTTTTTCAACCCATCTTGAGTAAAAACTATTTTTTTACAATCTAAAGCAGTATAAGTCGTTAAATGTTCGGCGTCTTCCAGCTTTACTTTTCTTAAATTCCGGGAACACATCTTTAAATTTTCATCTATTCCACAGGCAACTATTTTAATTTTATCGGTATCAAGTTTCAGTCTTTTTAAAGTGTTTACAAAATCTTTTGTTTTGCAGGTTTGCAAATTCATATTTTCCACAATAACAATTTCCTCATCATTTAATTTGGCATTTAAAGCGCTTTTCAAAGCTCCGGTTCTCATCTTCTTAGATAAATTTTTATAATAATCCTTTGGCTTTGGGCCAAAAATAATGCCTCCGCCGCGCCAAAGAGGAGAACGGTTTGAACCTACCCTGGCCCTTCCTGTTCCCTTTTGCCGCCAGGGCTTTCGCCCCCCGCCCCGGACTTCGCCTTTTGTTTTCGTAGAAGCAAGTCCTTTCCTTTGATTCGCCAGATAAATAACTACCGCCTGCCGGATAAGGCATTGATTTACTTTACCGTCAAAAATATCTACATCTAAGGTAACCTTGTCAACAACTTCGCCGTTCTGATTTAATACATCTAAGCTTTTCATTTCCCGGTTTTTTTTATCGACACAACAGCCCCGGTATTGCCGGGGATAGAACCTTTTAAAAAAAGAAGGTTTTTTTCTTTGTTCACTTGCAGGACTTTTAAATTTTTCAACACACGAAAAACATTTCCCATGTGCCCGGGCATCCTTAAACCTTTAATTATTTTTGAAGGGTAGGCGGAAGCCCCGCATGAGCCGATACGGCGATGCGACGTGGAACCATGACCTTTTGGCTGACCACTCCACTTATGTCTTTTCATTCCTCCCTGAAACCCTTTTCCTTTCGTCTTTGCCCTGACATTAACAAAACTTCCTTTCTCAAAAGATTCAACACCAACCTCTTTTTTAGGAATTACTTCCTGAGTAGTATCGTAATCAACTTCCTTTATGATTTTGTAGACGCTGCTCCCAATTTTATTAAAATACCCTGCACAGGATTTTTTCACTTTATTTATTCTTTCCGGAGGGATTTTAAAACAACCGATTTTTACTTTTTCTTTTGAGGAACCTGTCCGGCGCAGAGCGGGATAACTAATTTTTTCCAGGATACACACAGGTTCAATTTCGACTAAAGTAACACTTACTGCGTTACTCTCCTCATCAAAAATTTGTGTCATCCCCAATTTTTTTCCAAAAATTTCCTTAATCATTTTTTCGTCACTAATACTTTCTTCAACCTAAAAACTTCGGAAATCTTAATCCCAGGTCTCTAGTTATCAGTCTCCAGCCTCTTTTTAAACTTCTTGTTTTATTTCTACGCTTACCCCACTCGGCAAATTCAACTTCCGTAACGCCTCGATAGTCTTAGGTGTAGGATTATCCAAATCGATAATCCGTTTATGAATAAAAAGCATAAACTGTTCCCGTGATTTCTTATCTATATTTGTAGCACGGTTCACTGTATAAATTTTTCGCTTAGTGGGTAAAGGTATCGGGCCATTGACCTTTGCGCCTGTACGCATAGCTACTTCAACAATTTCCTGGGCTGATTGATCTAAAATTCGATGGTCAAATGCGTTTAGTTTAATTCGTAACTTTAACATTGCCTCTTTTCCAATTTCTAATTACCGATTCCCGCTTACGCTATTATCTCAGTTACTACTCCCGCTCCTACGGTTCTGCCGCCTTCCCGGATAGCGAATCTTACTTCTTTTTCAGCAGCCACAGGTTGAATTAACTCTATTTCTATCTGAGCATTATCTCCCGGCATAACCATCTCTACTCCCTGGGGGAGTTTAATCGTACCTGTCACATCAGTTGTCCTAAAATAAAATTGCGGCCTATACCCCGGAAAAAAAGGAGTATGACGGCCACCTTCTTCTTTTTTTAACGCGTACATCTGTGCTTTAAATTTTTTATGAGGGGTAATTGTCCCCGGCTTAGCCATAACCATACCGCGCTCGATTGCGTCTTTATCGATTCCTCTTAAAAGTAAACCGACGTTATCTCCGGCCTGGCCTTCATCAAGTATCTTTCTGAACATCTCGACTCCGGTAACTATCGTCTTTCGAGTCTCTTCAGCTATACCTACTATTTCTATTTCCTCGCCGACCTTAACCTTTCCCCTCTCTATCCTTCCGGTAACTACAGTACCCCGGCCGGAGATAGAAAAAACATCTTCGGCAGCCATCAAGAAGGGTTTATCTATCTCCCTTTTAGGTGTAGGGATATGTTCATCAACCGCTTTCATTAAATCTAAGATCGGTTTACAATTGGGACAATCATCTTTTCCACAAGAACATTCCATCGCTTTTAAAGCCGATCCTTTTACTATAGGAATGTCATCTCCTGGGTATTCATATTTAGAAAGCAAATCTCTTATTTCTACCTCTACTAATTCAATCAACTCTTTATCATCCATTTGATCTACTTTGTTGATAAACACAACAATTGCCGGAACATTAACCTGCCGCGATAATAAGATATGTTCTCTTGTTTGAGGCATCGGTCCATCAGTAGCCGCGACAACCAGGATTGAACCATCCATTTGAGCAGCCCCGGTAATCATGTTTTTTATGTAATCAGCATGCCCGGGACAATCAATATGAGCATAGTGACGATTTTCCGTTTCGTATTCGACATGGGAAATATTGATGGTTAAACCTCTTTCTTTCTCTTCCGGCGCTTTATCAATATCTTCATACTTTAAAGCTTTCGCACCGCCTTTTTTAGCCAAAATACCGGTTATAGCCGAAGTTAAAGTTGTTTTACCATGATCAACATGTCCTATTGTCCCAATGTTTACATGAGGCTTAGACCTTATGAATTTTTCCTTTGCCATTATACACCTCCTTTATCTACCTAATATTCTTACCATAAATTCTTCCGGAACTTTTTCGTAATACAAAGGTTCTATTGTATAAGATGCCCGCCCTTGTGTCAAGTTCCTTAAAATATCCGCGTAATTAAATACTTCCGATAGGGGAACATCCGCTCTTATTATTTTAATGTTTTTCCTTTCGGCGATAGAAGTAATCTTCGCCCGCCTCGAATTCAAATCAGCGATAACCTGACTTAGATAATTTTCCGGGGTGACTGCTTCTAAACCCATTATCGGCTCAAGCAAAACCGGTTTACCTTTTCTCAAACCTTCTTTAAACGCTATCTCTACAGCGATTTTAAAACTTAGTTCGGATGAATCAACCTCATGGGAAGAACCGTCTACCAAAGTAACTTTCAAATCCGTTACCGGATAACCGCCCAAAATTCCCGCTTCGGCTGCCTCAAAAACCCCCTTTTTTATCGCCGGGATAAATTCTTTAGGTATTACACCGCCTTTTAATTTATTTTCAAAAGACACCCCTTTAGTTTTTTCCTGAGGAACCATTACTATCACTACATGCCCGTATTGGCCTTTCCCTCCTGTCTGCTGGATAAACTTTCCCGTAACCTCTACCTGCTTAGTCGTAGTCTCCTTATAGGCAACACAAGGCTTGCCTACTTTTGCTTTCACATTGAATTCACGCAAAAGCCTTTCCACCATAATTTCCAAATGAAGCTGCCCCATCCCGGAAATAATATTCTGGCCGGTTTCCTTATTGTAGACTACTTTAAAGGAGGGGTCTTCATCCTCTATTTTTTTTAAAGCAGTAAATAATCTTTCCTGATCCTGCGTGGTTTTAGGTTCAATCGCCAGAGAAACTACCGGTTCAGGAAAATGAATTTCTTCCAAAACGATTGCGGGCTTGGAATTGCATAAAGTATCTCCGGTCGAAGTATCTTTTAATCCTACTAAACAAACAATGTCCCCTGCTTTCGCTTCTTTTATTATTTCCTGTTTATTCGCATGCATCCTTACTATCTTGCTTATTTTTTCCTTAACCCTCTTTGTGGCATTAAAAATTCCATCGCCTGTGCCGACTTTACCCGAATATATACGCGTATAAAAAAGTTTGCCCACAAAATGGTCGGTAAAAACTTTAAAACATAATCCGCAGAAAGGGGCATTATAGGAAATATCCCATTCTTCAAACTCTTTTCCATCAAGAGTAATCCCCCTAACTACTTTTAAATCCCGGGGTGAAGGAAGCCAGTTCACAACCGCATCCAAAAGCGGCTGAACCCCTTTATTCTTTAAAACGCTTCCACATAACACAGGAATAAGCTTATTAGAAAGTACGTACTTTCTGATTTTTAAAATTATTTCTTCCTCAGTAATTTTCTTACCTTCAATAAATTTATGCATGAACTCATCATCTAACTCAGCTAATTTCTCTATCAATTTATCACGGTATTCAAGAGACCGTGTGTTCATATCCTCAGAAATCTTTTTATATATTAAAGTGCTCCCTGATTCATCTTTATAATAAACCGCCTTCATCTTGATTAAATCAATCATCCCCACAAATTCATCATTTTCATAAATCGGCAATTGGGTTATCACCGGATTTGCCGCCAGTTTCTCCTCTATTTCCTGTACCACCTTGTAAAAATCTACACCTACCCTGTCTAATTTATTCACAAAAGCGATTCTTGCTATTTTATATTTATCGGCCTGGCGCCAAACTGTTTCACTCTGGGGTTCTACTCCGCCTACACCGCAAAATATCACCACAGCGCCGTCCAGAATTTTAAGTGCGCGCTCAACCTCCACAGTAAAATCGATATGCCCGGGTGTATCAATAATATTTATTTGACAACCATTCCATTCGCAATAAGTAGCGGCACTGGTTATAGTAATGCCTCTCTCTTTTTCCTGCGACATCCAATCAGTAACCGTGGTACCCTCGTCAACTTCGCCAATGCGGTAAACCTTGCCGCTATGAAAAAGGACTCGTTCGGTAGCCGTAGTTTTACCGGCATCGATATGAGCAACAAACCCGATATTTCTGATTAAGTCCAATTCGTCTTTCATCTTTAATAAATCTATTTTAAGCACGTTAGTTTTCCGCAAAGCGCAAAAAAATATGAAGAAAATCGCCTTCAGCAATAACTTTCTGCGATTTTCCCAGTCCTTTCGGTAATTTTATACTTTCCTATGCCGTAAAAAAAGCCGTGTCTATCGCCATTTAAAATGAGCAAACGCTTTATTCGCTTCCGCCATTTTATGGGTATCTTCTTTCTTTTTAATCAGCGCACCTTCATATTTATACGCAGAAATTATCTCTTCAGCCAGTTTCACACTCATAGGCTTACCTTTTTTATTACGGGAAAAATCCCGCATCCATCTCAAAGCGATAAACATGCCTCTTTCTTTAACCACTTCTCCTGGGACTTGATAAGTAGCGCCTCCTATTCTACGCGGTTTCACTTCCAGACGCGGCCGGGCATTTTCTAATGCGGCAAAAAAAATCTTATACGGATCTTCCTTCAATCTTTCCTGTACTATATCAAAAGCTTTATAAACAGCTTTCTGAGAAATGGTTCTTTTACCATCAAGCATAATTATACTTATAAATCTACCGATAACGGTTGAATTATATTTTGGATCGGGTTGCGGCTCTTTTTTTACCGCTCTTCGCCTTCTCATACCTTTGCCTCCTCAATTTCCCCGGGTATTATCAAAATTATTTAAGTTTAAATAACCAATCACCAAGATACAAACAATATTCAAATTTCAATATCCAATAATCAAACACTCGCACCTGTCTTGGTTTGGTTATTGGAATTTGGTCATTGGTTATTGTTTGGTTATTGTTTCTTGTATCTTGGTTGTTTATTCCCTCCCCTCTACATGACAGGTTTATTTCTTAGGCCGTTTAGCTCCATATTTCGAACGTGACCGTTTCCTGTTTTGCACTCCCTGAGTATCTAAAACTCCTCTTACAATGTGATACCTTACTCCGGGTAAATCTTTTACTCTTCCTCCCCTTATCAGGACAATAGAATGTTCCTGCAAATTATGTCCTTCACCGGGAATATAGGAAGTAACCTCTTCCCGGTTAGTAAGACGGACTCTGGCAACCTTTCTCAAAGCAGAATTGGGTTTTTTCGGGGTCATTGTTCGTACCTGAATGCATACCCCTCTTTTTTGAGGACAATTTTTTAAAGCTGGAGATTTAGTCCGCCTTCTTTTTACCACCCTGGGTTTTCGTATTAACTGACTTATAGTAGGCATTTCTCACCTCATTAAATGCGAGACATCTCAGATAAAAAGACGAAGCATAACCTCACAATTTACCTGTATCCGCATCCTTATCCTTAACATTTTTCCACCTCTATCTCGCGATACCGTTTTAATCCTGTCCCCGCAGGTATAAGATGCCCTACGATTACATTCTCTTTTAACCCCCGAAGATTATCTACTTTTCCGCTTGCCGCTGCTTCCGCTAATATACGCGTAGTTTCCTGAAAACTGGCGGAAGAGATAAAACTTTTTGTATTCAAAGAGGCTTTAGTTATACCTAATAATAGCGGTGATGCCGAAGCCGGCTTCTGTCGTTTTTTAATAATCCTTTCATTTTCCTTGCGGAAATCCCATTTATCTACCGCTTCTCCCGGTAAAAATTCAGTGTCCCCAGAATCAATTATTTTTACTTTTTTGAGCATCTCACGGATAATAATTTCTATGTGCTTATCGTTTATTCTTACTCCCTGCAAACGATAAACTTCCTGAACTTCATTAACCAGATACTCTTGGAGAACTTTATCTCCACATACTTCTAAGATGTCCTGCAAAACTACAGGACCTTCAGTAAGCTGTTGCCCTGCTGTCACCTTATCGCCTTTATAAATAATTGGATGTACTCCCTGGGGAATAGTATAATCTTTCTGCATTCCTGTAGGACTCCTTACGATTATTTTTCTTTCTCCCTTTTCTTCTCCGAACTCCACAAATCCGTCTATTTCAGTTATAACCGCAGGATTCTTAGGACGCCGTGCTTCAAAAAGTTCGGCTACTCTCGGTAAACCTCCGGTGATATCCCTTGTTTTAGCTACCAAACGGGGAGTCTTAGCCACAACAGCCCCTGCTTCTACGAATTTCCTTTCCTCAACCATTATATGCGCTCCGGTAGGAAGAGGATATATACCTAGAACTTCATCGTTTTCGGAAAGAATTAAAATCTGAGGATGATAATCACCTTTAAAATCTATTACTACCCTTTCCTTTCTTCCGGTAGCTAAATTCATTTCTTCCTGGATGGTTATGCCTTCGAGAATATCTTCATATTTTAATTTTCCGGGGACCTCAGTAAGGATAGGGGAAGAATAAGGATCCCATCGTACAAAAATCGCGCCTTTCTCTACTTTTCCTCCATCCTTTATGGCAACAAACGATCCCTGAGGCACAGGACTTCTTTGAAGCTCTATTCCTTTTTCATCGTTTATACTAATCATACCATTCCGGTTCAAAACCACGGAGTTTTTCTCTTTCACAGCTATCTTCAAATTATGATATTTAACATTCCCGGAATCTTTAGCTTTGAGAAACGACCGCTCGGCAACCCTTGAAGCTGTTCCTCCGATATGAAATGTCCTCATTGTAAGCTGAGTACCCGGTTCACCAATAGACTGAGCGGCAATTACTCCGACTGCTTCGCCTATTTCTACAAGCGCTTCCGTAGCTAAGTTCCTTCCATAACATTTGGCGCAGATACCTCTTTCTGACTCACAAGTTAATGCGCTTCGTATCCTGATTTTCGCTAAACCTAACCTCTCTATTCTCTCTGCTGCCTGTTGAGTAATCGTTTCGTTTACTTTAATTACCATTTCATCACTAACAATATCCACAATATTATCTAAAGCAACCCTTCCCTCAATCCTTTCCCTAAGAGGTACAACTACCTCATCTCCTTCAACAATTTCCGCCAGGGTTATCCCATTTACTGTTCCACAATCATCCTCGATTATAATCACTTCCTGAGCCACATCCACTAAACGGCGGGTTAAATAACCGGCATCCGCCGTTTTTAAAGCTGTATCAGCTAACCCCTTTCTCGCGCCATGAGTAGAAATAAAAAACTCCAGAACCGTTAAGCCTTCTCTAAAATTGGAAATAATCGGGTTCTCGATAATTTCTCCCGAAGGCTTAGCCATAAGTCCGCGCATTCCGGCCAGTTGTCTAATTTGAAGTCGTGATCCCCGAGCTCCTGAATCAGCCATCATAAACATCGGATTAAAGTGATCTAAATTCTTAAAAACCAAATCAGATATTTTATCTGTAGTTTTTGTCCATACATCAATGATCCTGTTATGCCGTTCACGTTGGGTAATTACACCTTTTTTATACTGTTCATCTACCTTAGACAACTCCCCATTCGCTTCCTGAACGCATTCTGACTTTTTCTCAGGGATCTCTAAATCCTCCATACCTATACTTACCCCTCCTAAAGTAGCGTATTCAAATCCAAGTTGTTTTAATCTATCCAGAAGGATAATTATACTATGATGCCCAAAACGTTTATAACTTTCGCTTATTATAGCCGAAACCTTTGTCTTATTTAAAATTTCATTAACAAATCTGAATCCTTCAGGCAAAATCTGATTAAAAATAATTCTGCCGATAGTAGTATCTATCCTTTTATTCTCTCCATTCCCCTTTATACGAACTTTAACTTTAGCATGAAGTTCAACTTCACCATCCTGATAAGCTGTTATTGCCTCTTCCGGAGAAGAAAAGATAAACCCTTCTCCTTTAGCGCCATCCATTTCTAAAGTTAAATAGCGGCATCCTAAAATCATATCCTGGCTGGGAGTAATTATCGGCCTTCCGTCCGCGGGAGAAAAGATATTATTTATGGAAAGCATCATAATTCTTGCCTCAGACTGGGCCTCTAAGGATAAAGGAACATGAACCGCCATCTGATCACCGTCAAAATCAGCGTTAAAAGGCGCGCATACCAGAGGATGTAATTTAATAGCTTTACCTTCGATTAAAACAGGATAAAATGCCTGGATGCTCAAACGGTGTAAGGTAGGAGCGCGATTCAAAAGAATAGGATGCCCTTTTATGACTTCTTCTAAAATATCCCATACCTCGACTCTTGCCCGTTCTACCATCCGGCGGGCACCTTTGATAGTATGAACAAACCCTTTTTCCCGTAATTTCTTGATGATAAACGGTTCGAAAAGCTCCAAAGCCATCTGCTTGGGAATACCGCATTGATGAAGCTCTAATTCCGGACCGACAACAATAACGCTTCTACCGGAATAGTCTACCCTTTTACCTAAAAGATTCTGACGAAATCTGCCTTGTTTACCTTTTAGCATATCAGATAGACTTTTTAACGGCCGATTTTGATGCCCCATAACAGCACGGCCATGCCGGCCGTTTTCCAAAAGAGCGTCGACTGCTTCCTGAAGCATTCTTCTTTCATTCCTTATAATTATTTCCGGAGCGCCTAAAGAAATTAATTTTCGTAGACGATTATTACGATTAATTACTCTCCGGTACAAATCATTTAGATCGGATGAAGCGAATCTCCCGCCTTCTAAAGGGACAAGAGGACGCAAGTCAGGAGGTATAACCGGCAGGGCTTTTAAAATCATCCATTCGGACTTATTATCCGAACGCCGGAAATCCTCTATAATTTTCAGCCTCCTTAAAGTCCGCTTATTGGTTTTACTTTTCTCGGCATCTTTTCGTACTTTCTTCCCTAATTTTTCCAAATCCGTTTTTTTTAATAAATCCTCTATCGCCACCGCTCCCACACTTACTTTGAAATCACCCTTATACTTTTTTAATGCCTCTTGGTATTCATCCTCGCTAAGAAGTTGTTTCTGTTTTAACGGGGTTTGACCGGGATCGATAACTACATGCATCTCATAATAAATAATTTTTTCCAACTCTTTAACAGTTAAATCTAACATTGCCCCTAAACGCGAAGGAAGCACTTTAAAATACCAGATATGGGCGCAGGGCGTACATAGATCAATATGTCCCATCCGCTGCCTTCTTACCGAAGAATGCAAAACTTCTACCCCGCAACGGTCACATTTCAATCCTTTAAATTTTATACCTTTGAGTTTTCCGCAATGGCATTCCCAGTCTTTTGATGAACCAAATATTTTTTCACAAAAAAGGCCGTCTTTTTCCGGTTTAAGAGTTCGATAATTCAAAGTTTCAGCCTTTTTTACCTCGCCGCTTGACCAGCTCTTGATTATCTCCGGAGAAGCTAATTTTATCGTTATACGATCGAAAAAAATATTTTCTTCAATCATGAGATAGGCTCCTTTTCTGCTCTTACATCTAAACATAAACCTTGTAATTCTTTCATCAAAACATTAAACGATTCGGGAACCGAAGGCTTAAATTTCTGCTCTCCCCGGACAATAGCTTCATAAATTCGGGTTCTACCTTCTACGTCATCACTTTTAACTGTAAGCACCTCTTGAAGAGTAAAAGCCGCCCCATAGGCTTCAAGTGCCCAGACTTCCATTTCTCCAAAACGCTGCCCTCCAAATTGAGCCTTCCCACCTAAAGGCTGCTGGGTAATTAGAGAATAAGGGCCGATTGCCCGGGCATGAATTTTATCATCCACCATATGAACAAGCTTCATTGCATACATAAATCCGACGGTAACTCTTTGATGAAAAGGTTTCCCGGTATGCCCGTCATAAAGGACAACTTTTCCATCCTCGGGTAAATTCGCGCGTTTTAAGTACTCCTTTATTTTTTCCTCTTTTATCCCGCCAAAAACCGAAGTAGCTACTTTTATCCCTAAGTTTCTGGCAGCCCAGCCAAGATGAGTTTCTAAAAGCTGGCCTACATTCATTCGCGAAGGAACGCCTAAAGGATTCAGGATAATATCTACTGTACTGCCGTCCTCTAAAAAAGGCATATCTTCTTCCGGTAAAATTTTTGACACAACTCCTTTATTACCATGCCTGCCTGACAACTTATCCCCTACAGAAACCTTTCGTTTCATTGCTACATGCACTACTACCCTCTTTAAAACTCCTGCCGGCAATTCATCACCTTTTTTTATCTTGGCTATTTCCAGCTCTTTTTCTATCTCCAACTCTTCCAAACGTTCTTCATATATATTAAGAATCGCTTTTGCGTCATCATTATCCTCCAATTCTTTAAGATCGATATTCTCCTCACTTTCCTTTAAAACAGAAGCCAATCTTTTCATCTTTTCCTTGTTCAGGATTTCCCTTTCCTCATTGTAATATGTTTCGATATTTTTTAATTTCCTCAATTCTTCCGTCTTTTCCTTTTTTGACTTCCGTCCGCGGTCTTTTCTTTGAAAAACTTCAACATTAATAACCACAGCGTAAACCCCGGGAGGAATTCTTAAGGAAGTATCTTTTACATCAGCAGCTTTTTCCCCGAAAATAGCCCGGAGCAGCCTCTCTTCAGGCGAAAGCTCTTTTTCGGTTTTAGGGGTAACTCTCCCAATCAAAATATCATCAGGAATAACCTCAGCACCCATCCGAATAATACCATTCTCATCAAGGTTCTTCAGTGCTTCTTCACTTACATTTGGAATATCCCGGGTTAAGTCCTCATTACCAAGCCGTGTCTCCCGTGCCTCTATTTCAAAACGTTCAATATGCACGGAAGTCAAAGTATCTTCCTTCAACAGCTTTTCATTTATAATTATGGCATCTTCAAAATTATATCCTCTCCAAGACATAAAAGCTACCAGCAAATTCTTTCCCAGAGCCAATTCCCCGCTTTTTGTCGCCATTCCATCAGCGATAACATCACCTTTCTTTACATGATCACCTTTTTTAACTAAAGGCCTTTGATTTATACATGTATCAGCGTTAGTACGCTTGAATTTTTTAAGGTTAGACACGAACTTACCTATTTTAATATGACCGGCATCAACTTCTTCAACTTCCCCTGATTCCTTTGCCAGCATCACGGAGCCGCATTCCTTAGCAACTATTTCCTCCATACCGGTAGCCACAACGGCTTCCTCGGTAAAAAGAAGAGGAACAGCTTGTCTCTGCATGTTCGACCCCATAAGCGCGCGGTTAGCATCGTCATGTTCTAAAAAAGGTATTGTAGATGCCGAAACAGAAATTATTTGATTAGGGGAAATATCCATGTATTCAACTATAGTTGGTTTTACCTTTGGGAATTTGCCTTTATAACGGCAATAAATTTCTTTGTCTTTTATCTTCCCGTTCTCATCTAAATTATAAGTAATTTGGGCAATCATTCTGTTTTCTTCCACATCGGAAGTCAAATACTCGATTTTATCTAAAACCCGCCCATTCTCAACCTTTTTATAGGGAGTAACTAAAAACCCCAAAGAATTTATCCGAGCGTAAGTAGTTAAAGAAGTAAGAAGTCCGATATTCGGACCTTCGGGAGTCTCGATAGGACATATCCTTCCGTAATGAGAAGGATGAACGTCACGCACCTCAAATCCAGCTCTTTCCCGGGAAAGCCCTCCAGGCCCCATAGCTGAGAGCCTTCTTTTATGAGTTACTTCAGCTAAAGGATTAGTCTGATCCATGAACTGAGAAAGAGGGCTACGTCCGAAAAAGTCATTAATTTGCATGGAAAAAGCCCGGGAATTTATAAGATGCTGTATGGAGAAATCCGTATTAGGAATTAAAGAGCACCTTTCCAGAAAGGTACGTTCCACTCTGAGCAAGCCAATCCTTACCTGATGTTGAAGAAGTTCACTGATTAATTTTACCCTTCGGTTGCTCAAATGATCGATATCATCAACTTCTCTCTCCCCGTTTTTAACTTTAAGAAGATTCTTAACAATTTCTATTACCGTATTTAAATCCAGACAATGTTTGTTTAAAGAGACATTCATGCCTAATTTCTTATTAAGAAGGTATCTGCCTACCCGGGCTAAATCATATCTTCTGGGGTCCAAAAACATTCGTCGAAAGATTTCTTTAGCGGCTTCCAGAGTTATGGGTTCGGCAGGACGCATTTTTTTATAAAAATCCAGAAACGCTTCTTCCTGATTTTTCGTAGAATCTTTTTTCGCGGTATTTACTATTTCAGGATAAGGTTTATCTGAAAAATGTTTATAGATGTCTTCGTTATCGGAAAGTCCTAAAAGCCGCAAAATTTGTGTAGCAGTAAAAGTTTTTCTCCGGTCAATTATAGCAGTAATAGTATCGTTTATGTCACATCTGAATTCAAGCCAATATCCACGATAAGGAATTATTCTGGCGAAATACAACCGTTTCCCGGTAGAATGAAGTTCTTCGTCGAAAAATACTCCCGGGGAACGCTGCAATTGGCAAACAAGAGCCCGTTCATCACCGTTAAGAATAAAAGAACCCACTTCAGTCATTAACGGGATATCTCCCAGGTAAATTTCCTGCTCCTTAACCTCGGTCGTATCCGATGTTTCAACAAGCCGTAACCGGACTCTTAATGAGGCGCAATAACTTTGCGAACGCCTTTTGCATTCATCAGGAGTATAACGCGGCCGGCCTAAAATATAAGAAACAAATTCTAATTTATATTTTTTATCAGGAGATTTCATGGGAAAAACTTCTTGAAAAATTTCCTGAATCCCAATGTTTTTTCTTTTCTCCGGAATACTATGGGCTTGAAGAAATTCTTCAAACGCATTCAGATGATGCTCCAAAATGTGAGGCACACAACTATGTCTTTTTGCTTTTGATAAGGATTCTCGTTTTAACCACTTCATGGCTGCCTTCCTATTTTAATTCTACGGTCGCTCCTGCCGCTTCTAACTTCTTTTTAACTTCTTCCGCTTCCTCTTTGGAAACATCTTCTTTTACCGCTTTAGGCGCGGAATCAACCAAATCTTTAGCTTCCTTTAACCCAAGCTCAGTAATAGCTCTTATTTCCTTAATTACGGCGATTTTAGTAGCTCCGCAAGAGGTTAAAACCACGGTAAAAGATGTTTTCTCTTCTTCCTCTTCGGCAACGGCTCCGCCGGGCGCAGCCACAGCGCCAGCAACCATTGGAGCACTGGCAGTTACTCCGAATTTTTCTTCGCACTCTTTAACTAATTCCGACAGCTCCAACACAGTCAACCCCTCTAATATCTTTACGACATCTTCTGTTTTTGACATAATAACCTCCCTTTCTCAAAATCGCGAATTATTTTAGATTTTAAACCGTTTATCCTTTCTTCTTTCTTATTTCTTCGATAACCCACAAAAATTTCAAAATAATCTGGTTTAAAGAGGAAAGAAACCCCGTAAGAGGCGACGCAAAACCAGATACTATCATACCTAAAAGAATATTTCTGGACGGTAAATCAGCTATTTTAGCTATATCAGTTCCTTCTAATTTCTTTTCTTTTAAATACCCGCCTTTTAAAATTAAACAGCCCTCATTCTCCTTAGCAAAATTAACTAAAGTTTTACAAACTATTGTGATATCTTCATCCGGAATAAAAACTAAACCGGTTGATTCTACAAAAAAATTATCAAAGTCTTTTCTATCCAGAGCTACAAGCGCTTTTTTAAAAAGAGAGTTTTTAGATACGAAAACCGGAGTATCTAACTTTCTCAATTCAATCCTTAAATTATTAAATGCCAAAGCTTTAAGCTTACTGAAACCGATAAAAACACAAGCCTGTGACCGCAGATACTGATCTTTAATTTCCTCAACCATTTTTTCCCGGTAAAGTAAACCTATTTTTTTATTCATCATACATTTATTCTTATACTGGGACTCATCGATAAAGACAAATAGACAGTCCCTATAAATTCACCTTTTACTGATGCCGGCTTCGCCGCCTGAAGAGCATTAAAAAATGTTTTTACGTTTTCTACGAGAGCCTCCGCAGAAAAAGAAATTTTTCCTAGTCCTCCATGGATACAACCGGTTTTATCAATACGAAAATCTATTTTTCCTTTTTTAGCTTCTTCCACACTAAAGGCTATATTTTCAGTTACCGTACCTGTTTTAGGCGAAGGCATTAACCCTCTAGGGCCTAAAGTCCTTCCCAGCCGGCTTACGACTTTCATCATCTGCGGAGTAGAAATACAATAATCAAAGTCTAACCAATTTTCTTTAAGAATCTTATCAATTAAATCCTGACCGCCTATATAGTCAGCTCCTGCTTCTTTTGCTTCATTTTCTTTTTCCGGTTCACAAAATACCAAAACTTTTACTTTTTTTCCTATACCGTGAGGAAGGACTACGGATCCTCTTACTACTTGATCTGATTTTTTAGAATCCACGCTTAATTTACAGGAAATTTCTAAAGTCTGATCAAATTTGGAAAAAACTATCTTCTTCATAAGGCTGATAGCTTCTTCTAAAGAGTAAATCTTATTTTTATCGATAAGCTTTAAGGAATCCAGATATCTTTTCCCTCTAGGCATTTTATTCCTCTTGCACCTTTAATCCACAACTTCTTGCGGTCCCTTCGATTATTCTAACCGCACTCTCTAAATCGTTAGTGTTTAAATCTACCATTTTCTGCTTCGCGATATCCAATACCTGCTGTTTGGTCACTTTACCTATTATCTCTTTCCCCGCTTGTCCGCTTGCTTTAGCTAAATTAGCCGCTCTCTTTAGCAATACTGCCGCCGGAGGGGTCTTAATAATGAAATCGAAAGTTTTGTTCGGGTAAACACTTATTACCACCGGCAGGATTAAACCTTCTTTCCCTTTGGTAGAATCATTGAATGCCTTACAAAACTGCATAATATTCACGCCATGCTGCCCTAAAGCCGGACCTACGGGAGGCGCAGGATTAGCGCTTCCTGCCGGAATCTGCAATTTAATTAAAGCTGAAGGTTTCTTCTTCTTTTTCTTGGCCATCGGTTTACCTTAATTTAAGTCGTATCTCTCTATTCTTACGTTATCTGCGACCATCTGCGTCTATCATATCCGTTCCACCTGCCAAAACTCAAGTTCTACCGGTGTAGTCCTCCCGAAAATAGAAACACTTACTTTAAGTTTTCCTTTCTCTGTATTTGCGTCCTCCACTATTCCGGTAAAATTAACAAAAGGTCCTTCAATTACCCGTACACTTTCTCCTTTTTCAAAAATGACTTTAGAAGCAGGCTTGACTTTACTTTCTTCGGCTTTTTTCAATATTTTTTCTACTTCATCTTCAGCAATAGATGTAGGTTTTCTTCCTGTCCCAATAAAACCGGCTATACCCGGTGTTTTTTTTACAAACAGCAAGGTATCATCATCCATCACCATAGAAATCAAAATATATCCGGGGAGGAACTTCCGCTCAAGGATTTTTCTTTTACCTAAGCGCACCTCAGTAATCTGCTCCTTGGGAATAATTACCTTATCAATTAATTCATTCATATTGAATGCTGAGATTCTCGTTTCTAAATTTGCCTTGGCTTTTTCTTCCGCTCCGCTTAAAGTATGAACAATATACCATTTTTTCATAGTTATTTTAGAAACCAATTCATTATTTGCAGGAAGATCGCGTCTACCCCCGCGATATAGGTAGTCAAAAGGATGGAAACAAAAATTACAATTAAGCCGGCATTTATAAGTTCTTCCCTTGTAGACCAACTGACTTTTTTTAATTCACCCTGTACTTCTTTAAAAAAATTCGGGATATTTTTTATTTTTTTAAGCATTGTTTAATTCTCTTACGCAGGCCCGGGGCGACTTGAACGCCCAACCCCTGGTTTTGGAGACCAGTACTCTAGCCAATTGAGCTACAGGCCTATTTTTACGTATTAACCGGAAAAATGCATTTGAAAAATATCTGGATACGCAATGAATTACAAACA
>JAGLUN010000076.1 GCA_023134705.1 Candidatus Omnitrophota bacterium
AATTAGTGGAGGGCCTCTGGCGGAAAGATGGAGAACAAAAAAAACGAGGGACGAAGGACGAAGAATAGATTAGAAATATATTATATAGAGTAGAGTTTACTTGACATAACTTTACGCAACTTTAAGCAACCTTAAGTAATTTTAAGTAACCTTAAGTAACCTTATACACGATACTCAATCCGCGATACGCGTTACGCCATACGCATTAATCCGCAAAATTATCTGCGGTTAAATCATCAAAAAAATTCTTAAATATGGAAGAAACGAAATGATTGGAAATAAACCGGAATTAGTATGTCCCGCTGGTGATTGGCCGTCTCTTATTACTGCTATAGAAAATGGCGCTGATAGCGTATATTTTGGAATAAAAGAGATTAATATGAGGCATTCCGCACCTAATTTCGATATTTTAGAGATAAAAAAAATAATGGATTTGTTACGCCGGAAGGATAAAAAAGGCTATCTTGCCCTTAATGTTACGGTGATGAATAAAGAATTAGCTAAAGTGGAAAAAATTCTTCTGGAAGCCAAATCCGCCCGGGTAGACGCGGTAATACTATGGGATATGTCGGTTTTTTCTTTGGCTAAAAAGTTGGAGTTACCTATTCATTTATCAACCCAAGCCAGCATTTCGAATATAAAAGCATTAGAGTTTTTTTCCCGTCTGGGAGCGCGAAGAATAGTCCTTGCCCGTGAATGTACACTTAGCGATATAAACGAAATGGTAGAATACATAAAAAAGGAAAATATTCCTTGCGAAATTGAAGCTTTTATCCATGGAGCAATGTGTGTCAGCATTTCGGGAAGATGTTTCCTTTCTCAATATTCGTTTGGAAAATCCGCGAATAAAGGAGAATGTTTGCAGCCTTGCCGGCGTCAGTTTTTCATTACCGATAAGGAAAAGGAGATTAATTATATCTTGGGTGAAGATTACATCTTGAGCCCGAAGGACTTATGTACTATTGATTTTATCGGAGATTTAATTAATACCGGCATAAAGGCTTTTAAGATTGAAGGAAGAGTCCGGTCTCCGGAATATATTAAGGTGGTGGTTTCTGTATATCGAAAGGCCATAGATTCTTTTTTTGAAGGAGATCTCTCGAACTCTTTAAAAGAATCTTTAAAAGAGCAATTAGGGACTGTTTATAACCGGGGATTTTCAAACGGGTTTTACTTCGGACAGCCGCAAGATGCGTTTAGTAAACAGTTAGAGCATAATCATGAAAAAGTTTTTCTTGGCGAAGTAAAAAAGTTTTATAAAAAGATTAGTGTCGCCGAAATCCTGATACGTAATGAATCATTAATTAAAGGGGATAGTATCATTTTTATCGGAAAGAATACCCCGGTATGTTTTGCCACTGCGGAAGAATTACAAAAGAATCACATATTTGTGGATAAAGCGGAAAAAGGAGAGTTTATCGGGCTTAAACTTCCTTTTACGGTAAAACCCAAGGACAAAGTCTTCCTCTGGAGAAAGAAGAAAGATCAAGGATAAAAGAAGTATGTAGGGACAGGGCTTGCCCCTGCCCGTTGTTGGTTGTTTGTTTGGGGAAGAGATAGAAACGAGGGATGAGAGACGAAGAAACGAGGGACAACTTTAGATGCTGGATACTCGTAAAGAATGTAGAGATAAAAAGGAGATGAAGGATAAGGGGGAAGGAACAACCTTTTAGATGCTGGATGCTCGATAGAATTCTAATGTTACAAAATCAGTTCAGGACTGAAAATGTCAGGACTGAAAATGTCACAGATGAAAAAGGTTTTAGTTTTCGTATTGGGGAGACTAGAATAGCTAAGGCAGGAAGAAATAAGCCGGGATAAGCTTTTAGATGTTATATCCTCGATATTGGATGCTTGATTCTAGTTAAAACTCGTTAAAGAGGGGAAGAGACGAATTTGTATGTTTTTTTATTTGAAGATTAGGTTTTTCGGAGGAATTGTTTGTCTAAAGCTTTTTCTTGTATTTCTATAACTGTAGGTCTGCCGTGGGGGCAGGTAAAAGGGTCTTTACATTTTATAAGTTCACGGCGGAGGTATTCGGCCTGAGTTTTTTCCATTTTATACCCTGTAGTAAGTGATTGTTTACAGGCGCGTCTTGCCAGGGTTTCAATATCGCAAAGCTCAACATTTTTTTCCCCTAAAATGCCGCGTATTGCTAATTCAGGGTTTGTTATAAGCTGCGGACAGGCGTGGAGAGCTATTGTTTCTTTATCCCAGAGGGTAGTATTGAGCCCTATTGTCTGAAGTTTATCTTTTGCTGTTTCCCAAATGAGTATCTCCTGAGGCGACATTCTTATTAAAACAGGGGAAAGGAGATGTTGAATCTCTATTCGTTCCTGTTCTATTTGCTGGCGTAATTTTTCGTAAGTGATACGTTCCTGGGCGGCATGTTGATCTATCAGTAAGAGAGAATTTTCCCCTTCAAACAAAAGATATTTTCTAATAAAAATGCCGATATACCGGGCAAAAGATAATTTATTCTTAAGACTATCTTTTTCGTTTAATAAATAACTGTCATTTCCGGATGAAACAGTTCCTTTTTTATCAAAGAAAGAGGTATTTTCACCGGGAGACAGGATGTATTGTTTCGGCGGCAGCTCATTAACTGATCCCGGTGATTTCACCGGAAATATTGTATAATCAGGCAGGTTTTTCCTGGCAGTTTCAGGTAAAAGTTGATAGGCTTGTTTAGGTTTTCCTGATCGCATTAAGGCTTGTTCGCATAGATAATGAAGTAACGAAGCTATTTTTCGTTCATTCTTTATTTTAACTTCACGCTTGGTAGGGTGAATATTTACATCTATGTTTTGGACAGGGAGATGTATATCTACAAGGAAAAAAGGATAAGTCTGAGAAGGTAGTATTAATTTGTAGGCTTGATTGAGGGAATAGTTCAAACTGCGGTTTTGAACCGGACGGTTATTTATAAATATAAATTGCAAATCTCTCTTTGCTCTGCGAATATTTATATCTCCGAGAAAGAGCTTTATTGATATATTTTCCTGTGGAAATTGGGCATCTTTTTCGATTATATATTCCCGGTTTAAGTTAAGTGCCCGGGAGACACGGTTAATTCTTTTATCCTCGGGAATAAGATCAAGAAGAGTTCTTGTATTATGTTTAAGAGAAAATCTGCAATGATTATAGAGAAGAGTGTAGGGTATAATTACATTGAGTATTTGATGAAGTTCGGCGACATTGGACTTAAGAAATTTTTTGCGCGCGGGAGTATTAAAAAAAAGTTCCCGGATTTCTACTTCTGTTCCTTGAGACATATTTATCGGCCGTAAATCCAGTTTTTTGCCGCCGCGTAAATGGATTTCCCATCCTGTTTCCTGTGTTTCGGTTTTGCTTCGTAAGGTAAGATCGGAAATCGAGGCGATACTGTAGAGAGCTTCTCCCCGGAACCCCAGGGAATTTATTGTATAAAGATCTTCCAATGTAGTTATTTTACTGGTTGCGTGGCGAAAAAACATTTTTTCCAGATCATCAGCTTCTATGCCTGTGCCTGAATCTTTCATGTGGATAAAGGTTTTACCGGCCTGTTTTAATTCGATATCGATACTTTTAGCCCGGGCATCAAGAGCGTTTTCTATGAGTTCTTTTATTGCTGAAGCCGGACGTTCGATTACTTCGCCGGCAGCGATTTTACTGATAATTTCAGGCGGAAGAATTAAAATTTTTCCCATTTCAATAATTCAATTTACCTGCGGATTGAGCTGATTAATGCGTATTGAGTATCGTGTATAAGGTTACTTAAAGTTACTTAAGGTTACTTAAAGTTGCTTAAAGTTACGTCAAGTAAACTCTACTCTATATAATATATTTCTAATCTATTCTTCGTCCTTCGTCTAAGCCCTTCGGTTTTACTCAGGATAAACTCAGCGGTCGTTTCTCGTCCCTCGTTTTTTTTGTTCTCTATCTTTCCGCCGGAGGCTCTCCAGAGGCGGGCAATCTTTGTGCCTTAATGTCTAAATTTTTTATTTCTTTTCCTCAATTTCATTCTTCCATTCCTGAATTTTGTTTAAAGCTTTGAGTGGAGTTAAGGAATTTATATCTAATGATTCTAGTTCCTCTTTCATCTTTTTAATCGCGAGGTTGGCGTTATTTTCAAAGAGAGATAATTGGGCCTCAGCAGGGGAATGGTCGCGTATTTTTTCCTGAAGATTCTCGTATATCTCAAGACGGCTGAGAATTTGTTTTGATCGTTGTACTACTTCCTGAGGAATCCCCGCCAGTTTTGCCACGTATATGCCGTAGCTGTCATCAGTACCGCCGGGTATAATCTTGTGGAGGAAAATAACTTCGCCGTTCCATTCTTTTACGGCTATATTATAGTTTTTAATCCCTGAGCGTTCTTGTTCTCCTAAAGCAGTAAGCTCATGAAAATGGGTGGCGAATAAAGTTTTTACTTTGCGCTTTTGAAGGTATTCCGCTATTGCCCAGGCAAGACTTAAACCGTCATAGGTGCTTGTCCCGCGTCCGATCTCATCTAAAATGATTAAACTCCGGGATGAAAGATTATTCAAGATTTCGGCGGTTTCGTTCATTTCTATCATAAAAGTGCTTTGTCCTTTACTGATTTCATCATGAGCACCGATGCGGGTAAATATTTTATCTACAACGCCTATAGAAGCACTACTCGCCGGGATATAACTTCCTATTTGTGCCATTATCACAAGAATAGCTGTTTGACGTATATAGGTGGATTTTCCGGCCATATTCGGTCCGGTGATAAGAAGAAGATGAGCTGTTTCGCAATCTAGGAACGTGTCGTTGGGGACAAATGGGTCATTGGAGGTGTGTTCAACGATTGGATGCCGCCCGTCTTTTATGTCGATTGTTTGGCTTTCGGTTATTTTAGGAACAATATACCCTGGATTAAGCGCGAGCAGGCTCAGTGAATATATCGTATCCAAATCAGCAAGATTTTCGCTTAATAAATGAATAGCAGGGGAGTATGTAAGTATTTCTTTTTTTAAATCCTTGAGAATTTGTTCTTCGATTTTTAGTATTTTTTCTTCCGCTGATAGTATTTTTTCTTCGAATTCTTTAAGCTGAGGCGTAATAAACCTTTCGCCGCCAACCAGGGTCTGCTTTCGGATATAGTCCGAAGGAACGAGATGAATATTGGTTTTACTTATTTCTATATAATACCCGAAAACTCTATTGAACCCTATTTTGAGTGACGATATCCCGGTTTTTTTTATTTCCGTTTCTTGCAGTCTTTTAAGCCACTGCCTGCCGTTTTCCCGGATATCCCGCAATGAATCGAGCTCTTGATTATACCCCTGGCGTATGATTTTACCTTCCGGATGAGCAAGAGGGATATCACGACTTAGGGTTTCATCTAAAAGCTTTCTTAACGCGGGTATATCTTTTATAGCAAAGAACAGATTCAAATTAGCGAAAGAGGCGGTTACCTTTTGAATTTCCGGTATACAGAGTATAGTATTGCGTAAAGAAATAATGTCTTTAATTGCCGCGTATCCGCAGCTTATACGGGAAAGATTCTTTTCTATATCAGTTATATTTCGAAGCAGTCCCCTCAAATTTTTTTGTGTTTGAGGATGATTTTTTAATAGAGTTACCGCCTCCTGAGATTTAATAATAGCTTTAGGGTCTTTTAGAGGATGATAAACCAGGTATCTTATTTTGCGTTTTCCCGGAGGGGTAAGCGTATGATCGATGAATTTAATAAGTTCGTTGAGTTCTAATCCGTAACATGCCGCGGGAGAGATAATTACATAATTAGAATCAGAATATAAAGAGATTTTATCGATATGCCGCATCGGTTGGTTATTCATGTTTTTTAAGTATTCTAACAGGGCTCCGGCACTGGCAACGGCTAAAGGCAGGTCATTTATTCCGAAGCCTTTCAAATTATGAGTCAAAAAATGCTTACACAGCGACTTCGCGGCTATATCCGGATTAAAACACCAATCGTCATAGGGGCTTAGCCCGGTATTTTTGTTTCGCAGCAGAAGATGTTTGAATACATTTTCTACCCTTTCTTGGTCGGATGCGGGGAATATGCATTCGTAGACCGGGAGTTTAGATATCGTCTCTATGGCTTTAGTTTTATCCGGATATTGATTTAGGCGTATTGTTCCATCACCCATATCAGTGAAGGCGATTCCGATACTTTCTTTATTCATAAAAAAAGAAAGAAGATAGCGGGGAGAAGGATTAGTTTCGTCAATAAAAGTTCCCGAAGTTATTGTTCGAATTACCCGGCGTTTAACTATTCCTTTGGCCTGAGCCGGATCTTCGACTTGTTCGCAGATAGCGACTTTTAACCCTGCTTTGATGAGTTTAGTTATGTAATTTTGCGCGGCATGATGAGGTATTCCGCACATAGGGATTTTATTCGTTTTTTCTTTTCCCCGTGAGGTGAGCACTAAATCCAGGAGTCGGGAAGCGACCTTCGCGTCTTCATAGAACATTTCATAGAAATCTCCCAGGCGGAAGAAGAGGATACAATCCTGGTGTTTCGCTTTTATATCATGGTACTGTTTAATCATCGGGCTGCTTTTTTCCATAGCTATTACTTATATCATAAATAGCTCTTCGCGCAAATATGAAAAATTTTGGCCTGTCACTGCTAAATTTAACAGAAAAGGCAATAGAAGCCGTGGCATAGAAGATAAAGGAATACGCGGAAAAATTATTGAAATTGTTGCGAAAAAGTTTAAACAGTGAGGCTTTTTAAAATAGACTCAATTGAGTATCTTCTTTTTTTGGTTTTTTGTTGTGTTCGGTTTTTGTTAACTCTATTAATCTATTTTCTATACTGTCTAAATAAGGGCTTCGTTCAAGGTTGTATTCCCGGCCGAGGATAACCCGCCTCTTAGCGTGTGATAAGAACAGAAACTTTTTGGCCCGGGTCATTCCAACGTAGAGGAGACGTTTTTCTTCTTCAGGATTAGATTCCTGTTTTTCATATAGGGAATAAGGGATTAACCCTTTTTCGCAGCCTACAATGAAGACGCAGTTAAATTCAAGGCCTTTTGCGGCATGAAGAGTCATTATATTTACTTTCTCTGTATTTTCTTTATAGGTATCAGTTTCATTGTTCAGGATGATAAATTCTAAAAATCTATCCAAGCTGCTTCCAAAATTGTCTGTCAGGTCAATTAGATTCTTGAACTGAATTCTATCTTCGGGGGTTACCTCCTGCATGCAGTTATCAATGATAGTTGTAACTTTATCTTTTACTGATTTTGTCTTTGTTATGGCTCTGATTTTATTAAAATCCAAGGCAGATAATATTTTATTTTGTTCCAACTTATATTTTATGAACGTGTTTTCAGGATTAATTGAGAAGCTAAGCAAGTCAATAATTGCCTTTACTCCTTTATGCTGCAGTAAAGATGATTCTCCGGCTGTCTGGTAGGGGATGTTGTGATCATTGAAAGATTTTTCTAATGTTTTTATCTGGCTTTTTATCCTGCAGAGAACCGCGAAATCAGTCAGGCTTTCGATTTCTAAATGGTGATTGCCATCGGTTATATTGCTGTCTATAGAGAAAAATCCTAATCCGCCTATCATATTTTCAATAGTTCGGGCAACAAATTCAGCTTCGCTTTTGTCAGAGCTGTTTTTAATTATTTTAATTTTTATGCCTTTTTGAAGCCCCTGAAGAACATCTTTCTCTTGAGAGTTGATAATTGTATTTGATGCTTTAAGTATGTAGTCGGAGCAGCGGTAGCTTTTTAGTAATTTATAAACATCTGCTTGAGGATAGTCAGTAATAAATTCTTTGATAAATTTTATATCAGCTCCCCGAAAACCGTAAATTGATTGATTTGGATCGCCTATAGCGCAAATGTTCGCGTTTTTATCGGGCATTAGAAGTTTTATCAATTTGTATTGGGAAAAGTTTATATCCTGATACTCATCAATTAGAATCCATTGATATCTTTGTCTGTAATATTGAAGTAATTCCGGGTTATTATTAAGAAGTTTCGCGGGATAATATAGTAAGTCGTCAAAGTCTAAGAGGTTATGTTCTTTGAGAAAATTATTATATTTTTCAAAAACTTCAGTTAAATCAAAGCCTTTAGTTTCGGATAGGGATTCTGAATCGTTTTTTATCGAGGTGATAGCGGCAGATATATCCTTAATTTGGTTTTTAGGGAATTTTAAGTTTTTTTGAAGCAGCAGCTTTTTATCAGCCTCGTCAATGATTGAAAAATTTTTATTTCTGTCTATTTCTTTATAATTTCGCTTTAGTACGGATAAACCTAACCCATGAAAAGTGAAGACCTGAAGACCGGGTAATATATCTTCATTATTTAAAAGAATTTTTATACGTTCTTTAATTTCATTCGCGGCTTTGTTAGTAAAAGTCAGGGCTAAAATATTCTCGGGTTTTACAGATTTATTTTGAATCAGGTTTGCTATTCTATGAGTGAGAGTTTTGGTTTTTCCCGTTCCCGGGCCGGCAAGAATTAAAACCGGGCCTTTTGAGTGGTCAACTGCTTTACGTTGTTGAAAATTGAGATTGTTTAAGACAGGACTGTTAAGAATAAGTTCTCCGGAAGTTGTATCATTTTCTTGCGCCTGCATTTTTTTTAGCGATTGGTATTCTTTTAAATCAAAATTAATTATTTCTCTTTTTTCTGGTTGTATCTTGTTTTGGGGAGTGAGTCCTTTAAATAAGGATTCTTCCTGGCTAAAATGTTTTGCTTCATTTTTGGAAAAGACTTTAATCTTCCCGTATTCTCCGTCAAATCCTTCTTTGATATGAATTTCTTTATTACGCATCCTTTTTATTCCTTCGGTGATTATGCTATTGCAGAGTTTTTTTATATTATCAAGAGGAAGGTTAAGCAGAAAATCCAGTTCAGGCCCTGCTTTATGTATCAAATCGTTGTATATACCGGTAATTTTTTGGGATTTTGGTCCAACCTCGTTAATTTCTGACAAAATTTCTTTTAAAGGGATAATCGAATAATAAGGAATCTGGTTTTTTCTTTCTGATAAATTCTTTCGGTCTGATAATTGTACTATGCGGTCCATTACCCCAAGAGTAACTTTTTTGCCGCATACAGGACATATCCCTTTGTTTTTTAAAGTTTCTAAAGGGTCCCAGCAGATTCCGCATTTTCTATGTCCGGCATAATGGTATTTTCCTTCTTGAGGGAATAAGTCTATGGTTCCGAGAAAATGTTTTGGGTTGCCGGTTTTAATAGCATTGACTATATCTTTGTATGAAAGGTTGGTGTTAAGAATGTTTGCGTTCCTACCGAGTTTTTCTGGGGAGTGAGCATCGGAATTAGATATCAGGGTGTATTTATCCAGGAAACTGCACATCCAGTTCATGGGTGCGTCTGTAGAAAGCCCGGTTTCAACTGCATAAATGTGTTTAGACAGGTCGCAATAACATTCTTCAATACTATCGAAACCGGATTTATCCCCTAAGGCAGAAAACCAGGGCGTCCAGATATGA
>JAGLUN010000077.1 GCA_023134705.1 Candidatus Omnitrophota bacterium
TACACACTTTATTTTACGTTATCAAAACAACTTAAAAATTGGGGTCATTCGTAATAAATGGGAATATTTTATGTGACAGACACCGAATAAAGGAGTTAGGGAGAAAAGTTATCTAATTATATAAGAAATATTTTTTAAGAAAATTTTTTTCGACAGGATAAACAGGATTTACGGGATAAACAGGACATTATCTATAACAGTGTAGAAGGGATAGTAATAATAAAATCAGAATTAATTAGAAAAACAATTGAAAATCCTGTTAATCAGGTTAATCCTGTCAAAAATAAAAAATGATTTACAGGATGCTTCCAGATTAAATAAGCAAGAACCTAAAATTCCTCTAATTTGAGATATTCTTTTGGAAAGCTTGTTAACCTTGAGGAAGGAAATCCTTAAACCATTCAGTAACAACGCGCTTTGAAGTCTCATATCCGGCGTCAAAATAGATCGCGCCGATTAAAGCTTCAAGTGTTTCAGCAAGAACTTTCGGCTCCTGGTCTGCTTGCTGCTTTTCTTCCCCGATACCCAGCTTAATAAAAGAGCCGATCAAAAGATTTCGCGCGATTTTTGCTAAACCTTCTTCTCTTTCCAAAGCCATCTTCTTCCTTGTTATTTCATCCCTGGTTTGACAACCTGCTTTTATCAATAAATCAACCAGAGCCAATTTTAATACAGCGTCGCCAAGAGTCCGGTATATTTCCTGGTCTTCATAGTCCTGATCCCGTTGTTTTTGTTCCAGGGCGTAGGCTTTACGGGTCAAAGCCCGCTCTAAAAGACTTTTGTCAGAAAAAACATAACCTAAATTTTCTTCAATTGCCATAATATTTTAATTTAACCGCAGATTTTTTTAACCACATTTTTTTGACAGGATTAACTGGATTAACAAGATAAAATTTTATATTTAACCACCGAAACCGCCGATTCCCACCGAATTAAATATATTTTTTGCCCTTTTTCTGTGTTCACCCTGTTAGATGGTTCAATTGTATTATCTAACAGGGTGAATCTGTGTTTATCTGTGGTTTTATATTCCTCTTTTTTTTAAATTAAATATCTTTATCCGCTAAACATTATTTCTAAATTTGGTCGGGAGAGTGGGACTTGAACCCACGGCCTCTTCGTCCCGAACGAAGCGCGCTAGCCAAACTGCGCTACCTCCCGATAACTCAAATTTACACAAATAAAATATTTGCGACCATCCGCGTTTTCACCAGCCCGCCTTAGGCGGGTTGGCGGATGATCTGCAAGAATCCGCGTCTATCCGCGTTGTTTCAAAAGATAATCGAATTCCAGGTTTACCCACTCCCCTGTTTTTTTCTTTTTTAAACTGGTATTATCTAAACTATAAGGGATTATGTTTACCGTGAAATAACTGCTATTCACGTTCTGGACAGTTAAACTTATCCCTTCTATCGCGATTGAACCTTTTTCTACTAAAAATTTCCTGAATTTAAGGGGAGTTTTAATCCCGATTATCACAAAATCCTTATGCCTTTTTATACTTCTTATCTGAGATTCACAATCTATATGGCCTAAAACAAAATGTCCGCCTAATTTTTCGCCCACTTTAAGCGCAGGTTCGAGATTAAGATACGCATTAGATTTTAGTCTTTTTAAATTCGTATTATCTAAAGTCGGTTTTATCACTTCAAAAAAGAGGCAGTTATTTTTCTTTTCAGTAACAGTAAGGCAAACCCCGTTTAGGGAAATACTGTCGGAGACAGCCGTATCTTTATATAAAAGTGGCGAACCTACCCCTATTTTCCAGAGGCCGGTTTTCTTTTCTATCTTTTTTAATACCCCGATATCCTTAATAATCCCGGTAAACATAGCGTTTTTCTATTATACTTTAGTTTCAGAAAAAAACAATACGCAAAAATGCATGATCCCAATACGGCTGGGAATGAAAAATCACTCATAATCTCCCGCCCGAGGTGCCTTCTTCTTCCTAAACCTCTTATTTATCTCTTCCTTGATTAAATCAAAACCTAAGATACTTCCTGCAATCCCCCAAAAAGCAGTTATTATCACTCTATCTAAAATAGCAAGGGATAAAGCATCTCCCAAAGGCATAGAGAGATCTACTAAAAGCAAAACCACCCCGGCCTCCCTGAACCCTAAACCTGTCGGTGCAGGAGATAAATAACTTATTGTGGCGGATACGGAAACAATTTTTATAATATTTAAAATTGAGGGGTAAAAATGAAAAAGTTTAAAAAGAAAAAAGTAATAAACAAGGCCTAATACCATATTCAAAAAAATAAAAGGCATAATAAAAAGAATTTTCCCGCTCATCTCCTTTAAATGCTGTAAAATGTTTTTTACTGAAGGAACTATCTTATCCCGCTTAAACCATATTGTTATTCCCAGAGCGATTATAATTATTATAAGAATCAAAGGTATTTTGATCGCGAATTCCGCCCCGAAATAAATCCCCAAACTTAACCATATAAATACCGGGAGAAATTCTAAAACAGCAAAAGCGCTTAAAGTCTTATAAAAAGGCAGTTTTTCCCTTCGGGAAAAGTAACTCCCGGCAATATATCCTGAACCGGTAAAAAAGAATTTATTAAGGGCGCGGGCTACACAGATTAACCGGAAAGCTTCCTTAAAATTTATCCGGTTATCTTCTCCTTCTTTAGAAGGCTTGCCTCGAGAAGGATTCACCAATATAGAAAGATTTACAGCGCTAAAGCCGGCATTCAGGAGAAGAATCAAAGCTAAGATTGAAATCAAAAAAACTATTTCTATCATAATTTTTATTTTAGCATAAATTCGCTCAGGCTCAAACCAAAGCTTTTTCGAACTAACCCGCGATTCTAACCATGGTTCTAAAACCATGGTTCCAATGCGGGTTTGGAATTGGGTTTGGAATATGATATAATTCCTATATAAATTTCATGGAAAAATGAATATACTCGTATTAACTACTTCCTTCCCCACTAAAAAAGAAGGCATATGGTTGGGCGGCCCGTTTGTACTTTCGGAATGCTTAGCTTATGAAAAAGCAGGAGCAAAAGTAACTGTTATTACTCCTGGGGTATGGAACGCGCCTGATGAAGAAATCCTTGGTGAAAATATCCGGGTAAAAAGATTCTCTTATTTCCTCCCTAAAAAAGCGCAAATTATCAAGCGAGCGAATAAAGCCATTTACAATAAAATGGATGTTCTTTTTTATCTACAATTCCCCTTGTTTTTATTCTTCTTCCTGCTCGCCATTTTGAAAAACATCAAGAGCATTGATATCATTCATTGCAACTGGACATTAACCGCGCTTCTCGCCCTGCCGGCGAAGTGGTTCTATAAAAAACCGGTAGTATTAACAATAAGAGGAAGCGACTTAAGACTTATACCGAAATTCATTAATAATTATATCCTGAAAAAGGTTAATGCTGTAATCGCCTTCCTCAGCCCCTACCCGGAAAATATCAAAATGCTTAATGACTTTAAAGCAAATTATATCAGATTGCCCCTTATTGTTAGAGAACCAAACATCAACATCCCGGACACAAAAGACTCTACTTCAGATAATGTCTTTACAATTGTCTATATAGGCAGATTCGATCAGGTTAAACTTGATTTTGGACATGGACTCTTCACTTTACTTGAGGCATTGAAGCGATTAACTACAAAATATAATTTGAAATGTATTTATGTAGGTGCTGGGCCATTAAAGAAGAATTTAGAAGATACAGCTTTAAACTTAGGGATAAACAATATTGTTAATTTCGCAGGATATCAAAAAGATGTATATCCATACTTAAAGCGGGCGCATTTGGTCGCAGGAGGAGTTGGCTTAAATGCCGTAGCTCAAGAAGCAAGCATATCAGCTAAAGTACAGCTAATACCTAAGATAAACGGCTGGTATGAAAATATCTGGGCTGACAAAGAAAATTCCCTATTATATGAAACTGATGATATTAACTCAATGGCAAAAGCGATTGAATTTGCTTTAAATAATCCTGAGGCGATTGAAAAAATGGGGATGAATGCTTTTGATACGGCAAAAAAATATATCGCATTCGGTAAGGAAGCCGGAGATATTTATATAAAAGCCTTTAAAAAAATTATAAGATAATACCTCATTATAAATCATTAATGCTGACAATCTCAACTCTTTTGGGTAACACTTCTCTTAATTCCCTCACAACCTTCTTACCAAAAGAATAAGAACAAACCAAAATCACATCAGGAGGAGCCGCTATTAAAAAATTCCTATCTTCTATCTCTATTTCAAAACCCGGCAGATATCTACCGGTTAAGCTATCAGAATCATCAAAGAATCTCAATGTAATGTTTGACTCTTTGATTAAATCTTTACATAAGAATAAAATATTCAAGGCTCTAATAGGCATATAAATGCCTATTTTTCTACCTATATATCGTTTAAAAAAACTTTGTGTTTTCTCAATATTATTATCTATTTCCCCGAATACATCTCCTAAAATTTTGTGTTTTTCTTTTGCCTTTGGTCTTTGACTAGTACCTCTGTCTTTTTTTAAAAAACCATAGAGAGCCCCCCCGAAATTAGCTCTTTCTATTCCATGAACCGCGTAATCTTTTGTCACTAACAAATTCCGGAATGAATCCATGGTAAAATAAGAAAAATGCCCGTGGAATAGCATTGAAATATCACCATTGTCAATATAATCCTTGCAATCCGGCACTGAAAGCAATAAACTTCCGGAATCTTTTAAACTTTCGTGAATCGCGGATAATATTTTATCCATATCCGTCAAATGTTCTAATAATCCATAAGCAATGATAATATCAAATTTCCTATCTTTAATTTCCTGCGAGGGAAAAAATTTTTCGACAATGGGAATATTATATTTCCCGATTTTAGCGAATCCCGGCTCATAACCTAAGACTTTTCCTTTTAGCAAATTTAACCTATGCAAAAGATAACCGGTCCCGCAACCGATTTCTAAAATTTCTTTGCCGGCAATATTCTTTAATCCTATTGTCCTATCTATAAACCCCAGAAAATCTTCCGCGTAGCTGTATCCTATGCCTTTATCCTCCATTAACCCAACCATTTCGCAACCTTCTTTATAGGCGGATTTTAAAACTTCCTTTACTTTTTGATTTAATCTCTGTCTTAATAGGCCCGCGGACTCGTCATAAAATAATTCAAAAGGCAAAACCTCCGGGAACGAGTTATTCCGGTAATCTTCTAAAGGATGCCAATAGAACGGTAACCCTTCAAAACCACAACAACTTTTTTCACAATAATGTTTCGGATTCATCATAGATTCGCGATAAACTTTTCTTCTAAGGCCCGGAGAATTACTCCTTCTTTATAATGAATCTTATTTATTTCCTCGCCTAATATATATTTTCTCACCAAAAGGTCAGGTTCATTGAATCCGGCAATTGCCCTTAAAGATGTGGTGCCGGAAAACCTGGGATTGATTTCGAAAATATAAACTTTTCCATCAAATACCCGGCATTGAAAATTTATTGCCCCTTTTGCGCCAATAGAACAAGCAACTTCTTCGCAATATTCAGTTACCTCTTTAAATCTTCCGATCTCACCTTGCGATATGCCGCTGCTTATAGTCAAAACTTCTCCTAATTCTTTTCTATTTGTTTTATTCGCTACTTTAATTCTATTGCTTAAAGTAGAAAAAAGGTATCTTTTTACCGCGATAGAATCTATGGTTTTACCTTCTAAATCATTCAAGACACCTACTGTATACTCATTCTCCGGTGTGCCGATATATTCCTGCGCTATAAATCCTTCTAAATACCCTAAGAGATAGCGCGATATTAAACCTAATTCATTACTATCCTGGACAATAAATACGTTATTAGAACCTCCGCCTCCTATATGCGGTTTACAGACTAAAGGATATATATCAATATTTCTGGTATCTTCTACCGAAGAAATTAAAAAGGTCCTGGGCACATTAAACCCTTTATTTTCCAGATGCTTTGCCATCTCATATTTATCCATACATAAATCTATTATTTCCTGAGGATTTATCGGCAAAAAAACTTCCATATCTTTAAAAATTTCAGCATTTTTACTCATAACCTTTAGTTCGGGCTCTGAGCCATGGAACAATACTTTGACATTATCTGTTTTTAAAATATTGACTAAAGCGTCTATATATTCCGGAGTATTCGCCAAAGGCAGAATATAACTCTTATCTACCATAGATAAACCGTAACTTGCCTTGGTTACATCAGCGCCTATAAAATAATAAGGCAAATCGGACAATTTCAAAGCCTTTAAGATTTGCATTCCATGGCTCCCGCCTCCTAAACCTGTAATAAGAACTACGATATTACTTTGATCGCTCATTTGAATTCCCCTTTTATTTGATCCTTCTTTCCAAAATCTCAAACATGCCTTTATGGAATGGCCCTAAATTATCCACAAACTCTAAAGGAAATTTATCCCTTAAGATCCTTGCTTTCTTTTGGCTAACATCCAACACCATACAACTTATAAATCTTCCGTCATCTCTTGAAAATCCCGCGGAACCGACATTTGCTATAATCTTATCACCTATATTTTTCAAAAAAGGGATATGAGTATGTCCCATAAAAATCATGTCGTATTTCAAATCCAGGAATTTACTAAAGTCACTGTCCGGATACATATACTCTTCGAAATAATTAAAAGGGCTGGCGTGAACCATTAATATTTTAGAATCCCCGTAATTGAGTTCTATATAATCCTTCCAGGAATTTATGTAGGTATAATCATCTGTCCCTAATGTTCCTCTGGTAAAATCTAAATTGCATAACTCTTTTGCCTCTAAGGGAATCTGCTTATTTTCTAAAAGTATAATCTCATGATTGCCCTTTAGGCATTTTACTTCATTAGATCTTAAGAAATCCAATACTTCCTTACTTTTACTAAAATAATCAATCGCGTCCCCCAAGAAAAAAATCTCATCAACATTGAATTTCTCTAATAGGCGCAAACATTTTTTTAATCCATAGATATTTCCGTGAGCATCCGAAATCATGCCTATCGTCACAGCTCATTCTCCTTTATATACTCTATAAATTCCCGCAGCCCTTCTTTTAAGGGATAACCTGGGAACCATCCAAGAAACTTTTTTGCCTTTGATATATTAAAAGATGGTCTATATAATTCCTGGGGATCTTTCTTGTCTGAGGCTTTTATTTGGCTATTACTATTAGTAATCTCCTTTATAAAAAAAGCTAATTCTTTCATTGAAACAGAATTACCGGACGCTATATTATAAACCCCATAGTTATCATTTTCCACTGCCTTTAAACATGCCCTTGCTACATCTTTAACATAGGTGAAATCCTGCGTTCTCTGACCAGTCCCATAATAGATTAAAGGTTTGCCTGCTAACGCATTTCTGGTAAAAATTTTTAACACTGTTTCGCTACGTTGATATGGGCCGTAGGGCGCAGATACCCTTAATATAAAATATTTCAAAATAGCCTTATCGCTTAATATCTCATTCTCACTTTCAACTTTCCCTTTTACATACGGCCCGGTAGGATGAGTTTCACAATCTTCATCACAAATTTTATTAGCAAAGATTCCATAAACACTCGTGCCGGATATATATATTAACTTCGTGTTTTCCGCTCTTGCGTAGGATATCGCGAACTTGTCTATTTCCAAATTAACCAAACGAGACTCTTCGGCCGCTTCTCCTTTAAATGTCCCGGGAGTTTTCGCAGCGCAATGGATTAAAGCATCGATCTTTAAGCTTTTCATATCGTCCCAAACTTTTCTTTGGGTTAATTCACCTTGTAGGTAAATGATATTTTTATCTTCTATCACCGGCTTATTATTATTATAAACTCCGATAATTTTATAGGCTTCTTTATTCCTGAATAAATCCACCAATGCTGTTCCGATTAATCCACTCGCGCCGGTAATTAAAATATTTTTTCTCATATTTTTGTGGAATACCCCTTGGGCATGATTCTGCGAAGGCGGATAAACTATCCCTAAGCTAGTTCAGGTAAATAGCTTTAGCCACCATTCAAAACATAATAAAGACCAGATAAACAGACGGCGGTTTTGTTTACCCTGCAAATGCTGGTTTATTAAACTATTTACAACGCGGGGGTCGAAATAGTTATAAATTCCTGCTTTTTTATCTAAAAGTAAATTTTTTACGTAATCCATACTTTCCCCTTTAAACCAGCTGCCATCCGGCCCGCTAAATCCTTGCTTATGCTGATTAATGAGTTTATCTTTCACGTATTTAGCCATAACTTTTCTAAGAATAATCTTGCCGTCACGCGTCTTCTCAAAATATCTCCGGCTTTTTGCTAATTCACTCTCCTTTATACGCAGGATCTTATCTATATTCTTCAATTTCATCCTTAAAGGTATCTTCATGGCGAAATCTACCAGGTCATTATCTAAAAGCGGAAGCCTCAACTCCATACCGTGGGACATGCTAAGCTTATCATCAACAACTAAAAGCCCATGGAGAAAGGTTTTGGCTTCAAAGTATAAAGAAGAATTTATATAATCTTGGGGGGTTTGAGGTACTACCGCTTGATTACGAAATACATCTTTAAAAATATCTTCTGTCCATACTTTTTTAACCTTACTCCATACAGGAGAAAATAATTTCATTAAAGTTCTATTGGGAACTAACCGCTGCCAGTATTTATAATACCCTTTTATATATTCATCAAAATTTTTACTTCTAAAAGTCTTATAATATCTCCAGGGGTATCCCGCGAACAATTCATCGCCGCCTGCTCCGGCAAAACAAACTTTAACAAACCGGGAAGCAAGCTTTGAAGCGTAAAAATTAGGATAACTCTGTCCTAAGCGTAAATCTTCCAGGGACCACACTAACTGAGGGAGGCACCTTCTCATATCCCCTGATTTTAAAACCATCTCATAATGTTCAGTCTGGTAAAGATAAGACAAACGCTCCGCTTTCTTCCTTTCATCAAACGAAAGTTCCAACCCTGAAGCAGAAGAAAGATCAAAGCCAACGCAAAAAGTCTTTAATTCTCTGAAATATTGTGACGCCAGAGCAACGATTGAACCTGAGTCGATGCCCCCGCTTAAATAAGAACCGACTTCAACATCACTTACAAGCTGCCTTTTTACCGCTTGTTTAAATAACCTGTCGAGTTCCTCTATATATTCGTTTTCTGATTTTATCTTTTTTTCTTCCTGGAAACGGAAATCCCAATATTGGTTTAAAACAATCTTTACTCTTTCCTTAAGAGTAATTCGCATAAAATGGCCGGCAGGAAAAATTTTTACTCCTTTAAATAATGTTTTATGCGTAAAGGTATTCTGGAAAGTAAAATATTCTAAAAGGGATTCTAAATCCAATGTTGCCCTAAACTGGGGATGTTTCAAGAAGGCTTTTATTTCCGAAGCAAAAAGAAATACTTTATCGTTCTGCCAGTAATACAAAGGTTTTATACCGTAACGGTCTCTGGCTAAGGTTAACATCTTGTTTTTCTTATCCCAAAAAGCAAAGCTGAACATGCCATTAAATGATTCCAAAGAATCAATCCCCCGTTTCGCGAAAGCTTTAAGAACCACCTCTGTGTCTGACTGGGATTCGAATTTTATTCCCGGTTTTAATGCCTTCTTCAAGCTCTTGAAGTTATATACCTCTCCATTATAAGATATTACGAAATTCTTATCTTCTGTCTGCATAGGCTGATGAGCGCGTTCTGATAAATCAATTACAGCAAGGCGCCGGTGGCCTAAACCCATAAATTTATCAATATAAATACCCCTGCCGTCAGGCCCGCGGTGAGCCAAAGAATCAGTCATAGCCCAAAGGATATTTTTGTTAACCGGTTTTTTATCGAGATTAATTATTCCGACTATCGCGCACATTTTTTAATTGATTTTTCCAGTTCCCGCACTATGATTTCTTGTTCTTTCATCTTTAATGTATGATATAAAGGCAAAGCAAGGGTATGTTCATAAGCATACCGGGAGTTTTTATAAGAATTTTTGGGTATATCAAAATATTTCTTATAAAAATCCGTAAGAGGCACACAATGAGTCCCGAATTGAGTTTCCACACCTTTGGCTCTTAAAAATTTTTTTAACTTATCTCTATCAATCTTTTCTGAAAGCAGAATAACATAAGACTGATAAACATGCTTATATCCTTGAGGGCAAACAGGAGTTTTCAAAATAGATTTATCCTCCAAAGGCTTAAGGAACTTATTGTAATTTAAAGCGAGACTTATTCTCTTCTTCACTATAATGTTAATTCTCATCAATTGAGGATATAAAACCGCGGCCTGGATATCCGACATCCTGAAATTGTAACCGTAAGTTATAAATTTCCTATTATATTCTCCGTGATTCCGCAGACAGCCGATTTTTTTCGCTATCTCCGAAGAATTAGTTATCAAACAGCCTCCCTCCCCGGAAGTCACTATTTTGCGGGGATGGAATGAAAATACGCCAAGGTCTCCCAATATCCCTGTTCTTTTCCCTTTATATCCCGCGCCTAAGGAACAGGCCGCGTCTTCAATAACAAATAAATCATGCTGTCTCGCGATTTTCATTATTTTTCCCATGTCCGCCGATAAACCAAATTCATGAACAGGCATTATAGCCTTTGTCTGAGGAGTAATGAGAGCCGTGATTTTTTCCGGAGAAAGATTAAACGTTTCCAAATCAATATCGCAAAATACCGGTTTCGCGCCGCCTAAAATTACTGAATTAGCGGTTGCCGGAAAGGTAAAAGACGGTATTATAATTTCATCTTTTCTCTCCAGTCCCAAAGCCTTTATCCCGGCAATTAATCCGGAAGTCGCTGAATTCAATAAAAAAGCGAATTTAACTCTATTATCCTTTTTTAGGCTTTTTTCCACTTTCTCAACGAATTTACCCTGGGTAAGCCAACCGCTGTCTAAAACCTTTGTTACTTCCTGAATATCTTTACGTACTAGATAAGGCTTAATTAGGGGAAACTTCATTCTTTTCATATACTTCTCCGATAATATAATTATCCCGGTAATACATTTCCCAATGAGAACAGTAATTACAGGGAGAAATTTCTTCCAAACTATTTCCTAAATGACTTTGTCTTATCTTATTATAAATCTTATTTTTCCAGATATCTTCTATGGAATCATGCTCTACATTGCCGATAAAAATATCTCTTTGCCAATCATGATTACAAATTGCCACATCCCCATTCCAATAAATAACCATATCCGTGAGGATTTTAAGACAAGGCTCTCTTTTGACTTCTTCGCCCTCCGCTGGTAAATGCCCTAACTTACCGTCTAAAGAATGCTCATAATATATCCTTACCCGGTCTACTTTATCCTCCCAGAAACGCACAAAATCCCGCATAAAAGGGCTGTTTTCCTCTGTTTTCACTGCTGACACCTGGATCTCAGGCAGAATGAGGTTTCTTTTCTTTCTTTCTTCTAGGAAATACAAAATATTAGAAAACACTCTTTCGAAATCGGAATTTTTCCTTATTTTCCTATAGATTTCCGGCTGGTTGACATCCACACTAAAAGAGATAAAATCGACTTCTAAATCCAAAATGCTCCTGCTGATTTCAGAAGATAAAAAATAGGCGTTTGTAGCCATTTGAATTGGTTTTAATCCTTTTGTTTTCGCGAAAGTAATCATCTCTATAAACTGAGGATGAAGCAAAGACTCTCCCCTAAAAAAAGGCACCAGGCACACGGGCAAAAAACGCGACGCTTCATCTATTATTTTTTTAAATATCTCTAGTTCCATATCACCTAATTTCATATCTATGGTATTTCGCGGACACATAAAACATCGCAGATTACATCTATTGGTTATCTCTACGGTAATTCTTTCCGGAAAGTTAAAAAAATGGGGGGCTTCTTTATATTTTTCCCATGTTTTACGGGGATCATTAAAGATAATCTCCCTATGAAATATCTTGCTCATTTAAAGTATATACTTACACAAATATTAACCCAAATAATGCGGTTAGCATTATTTGCCCGTA
>JAGLUN010000078.1 GCA_023134705.1 Candidatus Omnitrophota bacterium
TTTGTAATTCATTGCGTATCCAGGTATTTTTCAAATGCATTTTTCCGGTTAATCCGCAGAATCGGCGATTTCATTAGTTTTTTTCTTCCGGATATTATAAGAATTATATAAGACTTATTGCTGGCTGTCAAAATTATTTTTCCGGCAGGCCAAAAAAATTAAAAACAGTAACAGGCAACAAAATGGTTTTCCCCAATTTTTCTAAAGGAAGGAGGCTGAAGGCATTGTTTAAGTTTATACGGACAATGCCCTAGATAAACACATGCGCCTTCCGAGCGAACACCTTCTTTTATTTCTTTGACTTTCTGCTGGGCGGCCTTTATCAAAATCTTTGTGTAAGGATGAGAAGGGTTGTTATAAATTGCTTCTTTTGCCCCGTATTCAACGATCTTTCCGTAATACATAACAAACACGTAATCCGAAATCTTTTTGACAAGTTTTAAATTATGGGAAATGAATAAATAACTTAGGGAAGATTCCTGTTGAAGTTTATCTAAAAGTTCAATAATTTTAACTGTGGTCGAAACATCCAAGCTTGAAGTAGGCTCATCAAGGACAATTAACTTTGGCCGGTTTATTAAAGCCCTGGCTAAAGAAACACGCTGCAATTCTCCGCCGCTTAACTGATGGGGATACTGAAAAAAATAGCGCTCATTAAGGCCGACGTCTTTCAACCTTTCTGCGATTACTTCTTTTGATTTACTCTTTTTTAACCGGGTAAACACACGTAATGCTTCATAAAGCGCGGCAAATACTGTATAGCGCGGATCAAAACTTAAAAATGGATTCTGGAAAACAATCTGGATATTCTCCCGGACGACCTTCTGATTGCGTCTTATACCGGTAATATTTTTATCTTCGAAATATATTGTCCCGGAATTCAGCCGGTAAAAGCCAAGGATTATCTTTGCCAGAGTAGTCTTGCCGCATCCGGATTCTCCCACTAAAGCAGTAGTGGTCCCCGGATCTACAAACAAATTTACATCGTCTAAAGCATGAACTATCTCTTTTCGATGTTTAAAATACTTTTCTACTTTTTCAACTCTCAACAAAGCCATTTTCTACCTCTTCAATTGCCTTAAAAGAATCTCTAAGACTTTTTGTATATCCATCCTGAGGAGAAAAAATCACAGATGTCTTATCGCCAACTTCTTTCACCTGCCCTCTGTAAAGCACCACGACTCTGTCGCAGAGGACTTCAATTAACCCCAAGTTATGGGTAATAAAAATAATTGTTAAGCCTAACTCCTTACGTAGGTTCAAAAACATATGCATAAGTTGACTTTCAACCGTAACATCCAAAGAACTAGTTGGTTCATCAGCAATCAAAAGCGAAGGCTTTACCGCAATTGTCAAAGCGATCATTGCCCGCTGAAGCTGTCCTCCGCTTAACTGATGAGGATAGCTTTTAAGTATCCGCTGGGGATAAAAAAGATGAACTTTTCTCAACAATTCTTCCATAAAAAGGACTCGTTCTTCCTTACCGAAGAAAAACCCTTTCGATTTTAAAAACTCTTCAAATTGATATCCAATAGTAAAAACAGGGTTAAATGCCGCCGCGGGATCCTGCGGGATAATGCCTATTTCTCTGCCTCGCAGGCTACGCAATTCTTTCTCATTAAAAGACAGAATATTCTTCCCCTTAAGTTCAATGTCTCCGTTAATACGCGTATTCCCGGGTAAAAGATTAATTATTGAATAAGCTAAAGTGGTTTTGCCGCCTCCCGACTCTCCGATAATGCCGACGATTTCACCCTGGCGGACATCGAAACTTACATCTCTTAAGGCCTGAACAATCCTTTTACCGGTATATTCCACATTTAAATTGTTTACTTTTAATAATATTTCCATTTTGGCTATGGATTATGAGTTATACGCTTTGGGCTTTGAACTATGAGCTTTAGGCCAAAATAGCATAGCACATAGGACAAAGCGCGTAAAGAGTGAAGCTCCACCGCCTCACAGCGCTGGCTTCTGTTTTTTGTCCTAATCATTTTATTTGCCCTTATTTCCATTTGTTTTCCGCTGGACTATTTATCTCAATATATATCTATTTATTTTCCTCCGAAGGCGGATCCGCCTTTTGGCGGACTACTTATTTCTAATCTATTCTTCGTCCCTCATCCCTCGTCCCACATTTCTTATCTTCTCACTATCGGCCATCGGCCATTGACTTTTTTCTAACTCCGTCCCCTATTATCCCCTATCCCTCTTAGGATCAAAAACATCCCTTAAAGTATTCCCAATAATATTAAAACTCACGGTAACCATAACAATAGCGATTCCCGGCGCAAGTATCCAGGAATACATCTGGATGTTAACAATCCCTTGAGAAAGCACAAGCATATTCCCCCAACTGGCATATGGTTCCTGAATCCCCAGGCCTAAAAAACTCAATGCCGCCTCCCCGATAATATAACCGGGAATACTTAAACAAATTGCCACCGACACATAAGAAAGGGTATTCGGCAAAACATGCCGTACGATAATTTGAAAATGGGAAAGACCCGAGGCTTTTGCTGCCAGAATAAATTCGTTCTCCTTAATCGACATTACCATCCCCCGGATAACCCGGGCAAGAGACGCCCAGCCGATAAAAGAAAGGATAACCACAATAAGTATAAATACCTGTCGGGAGTCCATCTCCGGAGGGAAAGCCGAACGCAAGGCAAGAAGAAAATAAAAACCGGGCAATAACATCATCATCTCGACAATACGCATTATAAACGTATCCACCCATCCGCCGAAATATCCGGAAACTCCCCCGATAATCATTCCTAAAGTGAACGAGATCGCCACTCCGATTAAGCCTATACTTAAAGAAATACGCGCCCCATAAAGGAGCCGGGAAAATACATCCCTCCCTCTATTATCAGCTCCAAAAAGATAAATACGCCCTTTATCTACCCCAAAAAAATGAACATCGGTTTTCCATATCCCTAAAAATTTATAAGAGTGCCCTTTAACAAAAAACCGTACCGGGTTTAAAATATCCCTCTCCGGCTCATAAATCCGGTGGTAATATTTGTCCATAGTAAAAGTATAAGGATGTACGTATGGCCGAAACATCTTCTTTCCCTTATTGAGCAAATGCACTTTTACCGGAGGCGACCAGGCATACATCGGATTATCATCATCATAACGATAAGGAGCAAAAAAATCAGCAAAAAGGGCGAGGAAATAAAAAAAACCCAGAAGGATCAGAGCAATCAAAGCCATTTTATTTTTCCGAAACTCTATCCAAACTTGCATTAAACCAAACCTCAGACTTTAAAATACAGATTTGATCCTTGATACTAGATACTAGATGCTCGTTTAAATTCTATACAGAACCAAACCAAATTTTACAATCCATAAACAGCTATCTATTTACCATCTACTGTCTTTATATTTTTCGTCCCTCGTCCCTCGTCCCTCGTCCCTCGTCTTTCTCATCTCACTTTTATCTCTATATTCTTTACTAGTATCGCGTATCGCGTATTGCGTATCGAGTATCGCGCATTAAGGATCCCGCATCGAGGATCGGCGATCTAGGATAGAGCATTTAACGTCTATTTTTTTCTATTCTCGATTTTCTATTTTCTATGTCTGAAGTCTGATGTCTGATGTCTGTGGTCTATTATCCATTCTCTATTTTCCAGTATCCAGCATCGAGCATCTAGCATCTAAAAGGTTATTTCTCGTCTTTCTTTCCTCGTTCTCTATACTTTCTAATTATTTCGTTTTCGTATACCGTATTCTGGGATCAACGACTCCCAGCAAAATATCGGCAAGCAAATTTCCCGCGATAAGAAAAACTCCGCTAATTAAAACCGAACCCATAACCAGATAAATATCCTGTTTCCGTACAGCTTCTAACATTATTTGTCCTAATCCCGGCCAGCCCAGAATAATTTCCGTAAGCGCCGCTCCGCTCAATAAAGCGGACAGTTGATAACCAAAAATCGTAATCATAGGATTCAAGGCGTTTTTTAACACGTGTATATATAAAATTCTCACTCTGCTTATTCCCCGCGCCCTTGCGGCAACAATGTATGAAGAACCCAGCACCTCTAAAAGATTTGCCCGCATAATCCGCTGTAACGCAGCAATACTGCCACAGGACAGAACTAAAACAGGAACTGCTAAATGCTTTAGGATATCAACAATTTTCCTCATTAGAGACAATTCTTCAAAATGAACTGAACGCATTCCACCCAAAGGAAATACTCCTGTGCGGTATGCAAGATAAAGAATTAATATTGCCAGGAAAAAAGAGGGAATGGAAATGCCAAGATAAGAAAAAAAGGATATTATCCTATCAACAAACCTATTCCGGTGTAAAACGGCCATGACCCCTAAAGGAATTACAAAAATCCAGGTTACAATAATCGTACTCAGAGAAAGAAGTAAAGTATTTGCCGCGCGTGAAGCTATAAGTTTCTTAACCGGCGCCTGGTATGAAAAGGAATACCCTAAGTCGCCCTGGAATAAATTCTTTAGCCAGGCGCTATATTGTATTATCACGGAATCATTCAAATGGAATGTCCGCTCATAATACTCTATAGTCTGAGGAGAAATCTGGGGATTCAACCTTAATTCCGCCATCGGATCCCCCGGAGTAAGATGCATTACTAAAAATGTAACCAATGTCGCCCCAAAAAGAAGGGGGATTGCAATAACAAACCTTTTTAAAACATACTGTAGCATAATAGACCTCAGACTTCAGACATCAGACAACAGACTACAGACATTAGAAAATAGAGAATAGAGAATAGAGAATCGAAGATACCCAATGCTTGATGCTCGATCCTCGATCCTCGATCCTAGATTCTTGATGCTAAATCAACAATATATTTCAAAATATTTCGCAAAGCATATTTCGCGAAGCATATTTCTCCCTTCGCCAATACTCAGGGTAAACTCCGCGTATTTCTATATGTTTATCCCAATCGAGTATCAAGGATCTAGGATCTAGCCTCTCTCTCTACTCTCTTCATTCTCTCACATATATCTGCTCAATCTCTGCGAATGCTCCTCCGTGTACTGTAGGGTATAAATTGCCAAACCTGTTCCGCACGGCAAAAATTGAGTAAGGCTGTACAGTATAAATAAAAGGAAGATTGTCAGACACAATGTACTGCCAACGGGCATAGAAGCATTTGCGTTCTTCAATATCTAAAGTTTTCACTGCCAAATTAAAAATGTCCTCTATTTCCTGCTCATATTCATCTATTGGTTTCTTCGTCGGATTCCAGGCATGCAGAGTCCCTGTATAGGACCAGACATTCTTCCCGAAATGAGGTTCAATGCCGCCGGTAAGCCCGATCATCATCATTTCCCAATCATAAGTATTAGTAAGTTTAACCACAAGATTATTAAAATCAAGAGGTAAAAAATGAATCTTAAGCCCGACATCTTCCAGATCATTTTTAACTAAGGCCGCGATTGTTACCCTTAAAGTACTATCCGCATTGGTAAAAAAAGTAATTTCCACTTTGTTTTCTTGAGAATCTTCCAGAAATCCATCCCCGTTTTTATCCCGGAACCCGATTTCCCTCAGTAAGCTGCGGGCCTTTTCCGGATTATAAGGATAAGTTTTAATCTTATCGCTATAAAAAAGGGTATTGGAAGGGCTTACTGGTGAATACTGCGGCACCGCCAATTCATTATATAACACACTGATTATTTTCTTCCGGTTTATAGCAAAACTGAGTGCCTTACGAAAAGTTTTATTGCGAAACCAGGACAATTTATAAGGCTTTACAAAAGGTTTATTGGTTCCAGAGTTAATTGAAGGATTCTGGTTTAAGATTAAAAAGTTAGAACCGGTAGTTACTCCGATATTGTAAATGGTAAATCCGTGCTTTTCCTGAAGCGGGCCCAAGACTGCTAAATCCTGAGGGCGTAACGAATAAGAATCAATCTCTTTCTCGAGAAATTTCAACAATACTGTTTCGGCATTGGGAATAACAATAAAAATGATTTCTTCCAGATACGGTAGCTGCTGTCCGCAAACATCTTTCTTCCAGTAATAAGGATTCCTCTCTAAAATTACCCTTTCCCCGGGGAAATAACTCTTTAGATAAAACGGCCCGGTTCCCACGATATCGGAAGTTTTATAGCCCAACCCCATGCTAAAGTTAAACTTGTTTTCTTTGACTAATTTATAATATTTATGTTTCGGAAGAATATTTTCGGAAAGAGTTCTTAAAAAAGGAGCGAATATATAAGGTAAAGTGAATTTTACCGTGTAATCATCAATTTTTTCAACAATAATTTCTTTGCCTTCAATAGTAAGGATATCCCGGCTGGAAGCGGGGATATCCGGATTATATATCAGATCATTAAAAGTAAATACCACATCATCAGCTGTAAACTTTTCACCATCCCCCCAAAATACATTTTTCCGCAAGTGGAAAATCCATTTTATCCCATCCTCAGTTTCCCAACTCTGAGCAAGATTGGGAATAACTTCTAAAGTGCAGGGATTAACGGTAGTCAATCCCTCAAACAGATATCCGGTGATTTGTGTGGTTGATGTTTCTTTAGCGACAATCGGATTAAAAGATTTCGGGTCACTGGTTATGGCGAAGATGAGTTTTCCTCCGGGAGGGCCGCATTCGAATTCGTAATCCTCGAATGGTTCCCGGAAAACCTGGGACAAGATATCAAACGGTGAAATAAAAAAAAGGAGGATAAGAAATACCCTGGGAAGAAAATTTCTTATCCTTTGTCTCATCAGAACCGGTTTTTAATTCTCTTCAACTTTTTCCGTTAAAGGGGAGGAATCTATAGGATGGTTTTCTTCTTCTGTCATTTGCTCTTCAACTTCAATGGTATCTAAAAGGGATTTACTTTTTTGCTTGGATAAATAAGCCAGGGATATCGAGGTTAAAAAGAAAAGTATAACTAAGGTTACGGTTACCTTTACCAAAAGCGCGCTTGTCTTTGTTCCGAAAATAGATTCTACTCCTCCCAAAGCCTCTACTAATCCGCCGCTTCTGCCTCTTTGAATGAGAATAATACCCAGCAAAGCTACAACTACAATAATATGCAAAGTTAAAACTAAATTATACATTCTCTACGCTTTTTTAATTAATTACCCCAAAAGCCGGCACTTCCTGTTAACACAGCCCTTTCTGAAAAAAGAGCCGGGTTAATTGGAAGAATTTTTTACAATGCTTACGAAAGCGTCAGCATTTAAAGACGCGCCGCCTACTAAAGCACCGTCAATATTCTCCTGTTTCATTAAATCTTTTATATTTTCCGCTTTAACGCTCCCTCCATAAAGAATCCTAAGCATAGAAGCGCAAGACGAAGAATAGTGTTCTTCAATCCATTTTCTAATAAACATATGCACTTCCTCCGCCTGTCGCGGAGTAGCGGTTTTTCCTGTACCTATCGCCCACACCGGTTCATAAGCAATTACAATTTTTAAAATATCTTCTTCCTTCATATTCTCCAGGCCGCCTTTTAACTGAATATCTATAACCTCGATAGTTTTATTATTCTCTCTTTCTTCCAATGTCTCTCCCACACAGAAAATAGGGGTGAATCCTTCTTCTAAAGCAACCTGTATCCTTTTGTTAACCATAGTATCGGTTTCACCAAAATACTTCCGCCGTTCTGAATGGCCGATGATTGCATATTCACAACCGCAATCTTTAATCATAGCTGGAGAAACTTCTCCGGTAAAAGCTCCCTGCTTCTGGTAAAACAAATTCTGCGCTCCCAACTTTATATTTGTATCCATAATTATCTCATGGACGTTATCCAAAGCAGTAAAAGGCGGACAAACAACAATATCAGCCTGATTAAAATCAAAAAGTTCTCTTTTTAAAGCGGAAACAAGCTCAACTGCTTCATTAATGGTTTTATGCATCTTCCAGTTTCCCGCGATTAATGGTTTTCTCATAACTCTCCCTTCTCGCTAATTAATTTTCACTGACAAAAAGCCAGTGAAAATTAGTTAGTCTTATCGCTGATCGCAGTTATGGCCGGGAGTTCTTTCCCTTCTAAAAACGACAAGGAAGCTCCGCCTCCGGTAGAAATATGGGAAAGTTTATCTTTCACATTAAATTCCGAAGCCGCAGAAGCCGTATCTCCTCCTCCGACAATAACCGTAGCCCCATCTAATTTCGCCAAAAATAAAGCGATCTCTTTAGTTCCCTCAGCATAATGAGGATTTTCAAAAATACCTAAAGGCCCATTCCAAAGAATGGTTTTGGCGTCTTTTAATTCCCGGACAAAAGAATTAATTGTTTTTGGGCCGGTATCAACTCCTATAAAACCATCAGGTATTTCGTCCACAATCTCCTTTGTCCCGGGGTTATCGACTGATCTTACCACTACATGATCAACAGGTAAAACTATTTTTACGTTTTTTTCTTCAGCTTTGTGTAAAATGTTACCGGCTAAATCAATCTTTTCATCCTCTACTCTGGAATTACCTACCGGCGTTCCCTTGCTTTTAAGAAAAGTATAAGCCATTGCACCCCCGATCAATATCTTATCCACCTGTCCGATCAAATTATCAACCATTTCTATCTTATCCGAAACCTTTGCTCCTCCTAAAATCACAACATAAGGTTTTACCGGATGCAGGGCTTTAGTTAAATACTGTATTTCTTTCTCAATTAAAAATCCAATGCAGGAAGGAATATATTTCGCGATTTTTGTAGTAGACGCATGAACTCGATGGGCAGTACCAAAAGCATCGTTCACGTAAATATCCGCCAAACCGGCAAGTTTCCCGGCAAAAGATTCATCTCCCGCTTTTTCTTCGGGGTGAAATCGTAAATTCTCCAAAACAATTACTCTTTGAGGAATCGATTCTACTGCGCTGCTCACTGCTTCTCCCACACAATCATTAAGTTTCGCTACCGGCTCACCCAAGAGGCTTTCTAAACTCGCGGCTACCGGGCTCATCCGTAAAGACTCAACAATTTTACCTTTAGGACGGCCTAAATGGCTCATTAAAATAAGCTTTTTTACATCATTGGCCAAAATATATCGTATAGTAGGCAAAGCCGCCTCTATGCGGGCGTCATCAATAACTTGCCCCTGTTCATTTAAAGGAACATTAAAGTCAACCCGGACGATTGCTCTCTTATCCTTGAAATCAAAGTCTCGAATCGTCATCTTATTCATAATGTCTCTTCCCAAAGTTATTTTTCAGTATGAACGGATTAACCCAAATAGTGCAGTTAGCATTATTTGCCCGTATGCCCTAACGGGCAGGCTTCGCACTACCCTGACGGGCAAGCTTCGCACGCGTCAACTCCAAATTTTCCTGCCGAAGGCGTGGAAAATTTGG
>JAGLUN010000079.1 GCA_023134705.1 Candidatus Omnitrophota bacterium
TGGGTAGTAAAAATTGCACTAATCGGAGACCAGCCTCTGGCTGGAAAGTGCGCAGCATTTTTCCATAGTAACCCCGACCTTTCCAAATTTTCTAAAGGAAAATTTGGGGTCGGCAATGATGCAATTGTATCATTTGGGCTAAAATCAAAAGGAGATATATGGCAAAAATAGGCGTAATCGGCGGGAGTGGTCTTTATGATCTTGATGGTTTAAGCCGGGAAGAATGGATTGAGGTAAAAACTCCTTTTGGCGAGCCTTCGGATAAATTCCTTTTAGCGGAATTAGAAGGGAAAGAAATAGTTTTTCTGCCCCGGCACGGCCGGGGACATAAAATTTCTCCTTCTAAAATTAACTATCGAGCTAATATCTATGGAATGAAACGATTGGGAGTGGAACGAATTATTTCGGTTACCGCCTGTGGGTCTCTGAAAGAGCAGTTTAAACCTTTGGATTTTGTTGTTCCTGACCAATTCGTAGACAGAACTTCTCAGGCCAGAAAAGACACTTTTTTCGATGGGGATATGATTGTCCATGTCAGTTTCGCGGAACCGGTATGCAAAGATCTCGCGGAAATTATGTATCAACAAATTGTAGAAATGAATTTAACCGTACATTCAGGCGGCACATATCTTAATATGGAAGGCCCGCAATTTTCTACTTTAGCTGAATCAAATCTTTACCGTAGTTGGGGAATGGATGTTATTGGGATGACTAACCTGACTGAGGCCCGCCTGGCCCGGGAAGCGGAAATCTGTTATGTGACTTTAGCGGCAGTAACCGATTATGATTGCTGGCACGAAAGTCATGAAACCGTAACTGTGGATATAATTTTAGATAACCTTGGTAAAAACGTGCAGAACGCGAAAAAGATATTAAAAACTGTTATACCTCGAATACCCGAAGAAAGGAATTGCCCTTGCAGGGAAGCTTTGAAATATTCAATAGCTACAAATCTTGAGTCAATATCTAAAAAGACAAAGAAAAAACTGGGAATTATAATTAAAAACTATATATAAAAGGGGACAGGAGATTGTAGATTGTTTAGAGAAAAGATTGTAGTTGGTAGTTTGTAGTTGGTAAGCGGGTTGCTAATACATTTTTTAAACAAACAACAAACTACTCGTGGTGGTTGTAGTTATCGGAGGTTTAATGAATGGGTGTTTTAGTAATTGGATCAGTTGCTTTTGATACTATAAAAACTCCACTGGCGAGGAGCAAAAACATTTTAGGTGGTTCCGCCAGCTATTCTTCGGTAAGTGCGAGTTTTTTTAGCCCGGTAAATTTAGTCGCAGTAGTCGGGAATGATTTTCCTGATGAATACCGGCAGCTTTTTAAAGATCGAAAGGTTGATTTAACCGGTCTATCTGTTAAGCCGGGGAAAACCTTCAGCTGGGAGGGGGAATACGGATGGGATTTTAACGACCCCAAAACAATAGCTACTCACCTGAACGTATTCGCGGATTTTAACCCGCGAATACCCAGAGAATATAAAAATAGCGAATATTTATTTCTGGCGAATATTGACCCTCAGATTCAGGCCGCGGTTTTAAAACAACTGACCAAGCCTAAACTGGTTATTTGCGACACAATGAATTACTGGATAGAAAATAAGAGGAACCAGTTACTGCGTCTATTGAAAAAAGTAGATATCTTTTTATTGAATGAATCGGAAGCAAAACAGCTTACTGGAGAGAACAATCTTATTAAAATGGCTAAGGCAATAATTAAATTAGGACCGAAAACAATTATCATAAAAAGAGGGGAGAACGGAGTTTTGCTATTTTCGGGGGATTCTGTGTTTTGTATCCCGGCGTTTTTATTAGAGTCCGTTTTTGACCCTACAGGGGCCGGTGATACTTTTGCCGGCGGACTCATAGGATATCTGTCGAAATGCAAGACATTCAACGAAGCAAACTTAAGAAAAGCCATAACCTACGGGAGCATCATGGCAAGTTTTGCCGTTGAAAGCTTTAGCCTGGATAAATTAAAATCTATCAGAAATCGCGATATCGAGAGAAGGTACAAAAAATTTAAACAACAAATCTCTTTTTGATTCCTTTAATCCCTGTCGGGTTTTCGTTAAAAGAAATGAACTATAAAAAGAGTTTAAATCTACCACGCACTAATTTTCCCATGAAGGCTAATTTAGCTCAGCTCGAGCCGAGGATACTGTCGGAATGGAAGAAAACAGATATTTACCGGCGTTTAAGGGAAGAAAGAAAAGGAAAAACAAAATTTATCCTTCACGACGGTCCTCCTTATGCCAATGGCTTCATCCATATCGGTCACGCTTTAAATAAAATATTAAAGGATATCGTTGTAAAATTTAAACTTATGCAGGGTTTTGATACACCGTTTATCTGCGGCTGGGATTGTCATGGACTTCCTGTGGAACACCAGTTATTTAAAGAGTTGAAATTGACCAAACATGATGTAGATATTCTGGATTTCCGGAGGAAAGCCGCTAAGTTCGCTTTGAAATTTGTTAAATTGCAGAAAAACGATTTTATACGGCTGGGGATATTCAGCGACTGGGATAATCCCTATTTCAGCTTAAGCCCTGAATATGAATACTGGGTGTTAAACCTTTTAGGGGAATTGGCCGATAAAAACTATATTTATCGGGGGTTAAAACCGGTTAACTGGTGTCCGGTTTGTGAAACAGCCCTGGCTGAGGCTGAAGTAGAATACCTGGATAAAGAATCACATTCGATACATTTTCTTTTCAAGGTTAATGATGACAAGGGAATTTTCTCGTCATTTGCCTCTGAAGTATATTTTTTGGCTTGGACGACTACCCCTTGGACTTTAGTCTCAAATGTAGCTGTAGGTGTACATCCGGGTCTTAAATACGTTTTGGCAGAATTTAAAGATAAGCTTATTATCCTGGCTAAAGATCTTGTTCCTTCGCTGGCGGCAAAGCTGAATACGGAATTGCCGGTTTTAAGAGAATTTGAGGGTAAAAATTTCGAGTCAATTAAATTAGGGCATCCCTTCTTGGACAGGCAATCTTTAGTGGTTTTGGCTGAATTCGTCTCTAAAGAAGAAGGCAGCGGCTGCGTTCATATCGCTCCCGGCCATGGAGAAGAAGATTTTTCGTTAGTAAAAAAATATGATTTGCCGGTAATAATGCCGGTAGATGAGAAAGGGATATTTACTTCAATCGCCCCTGAATTTGAAGGTAAAAATATTGAAGAAGCTGGTGAATCCGTAATTGAGAAATTAAAAACGAATTCTATGCTTTTGGCGCATGAAAAAATAACTCATTCTTATCCTCATTGCTGGCGCTGCAAAAAACCAATAATTTTCAGGGCGACTTTTCAATGGTTCCTGGATATAAACCATTCGGGTTTACGGGGAAATCTTCTTAAAGAGATCGAAAAAATTAATTGGGTGCCTGCCTCCGGTCTTGAAAGAATGAAAGCCATGATTTTAAACCGTCCTGATTGGTGCCTTTCACGCCAAAGGCTTTGGGGGATACCTATCCCGGCACTAAAATGTAAAAATTGCCAGGAGGTAATTTTAGATAAAAATGTGATTAGTAAATCCGCCGCTATTTTTAAAGATAAAGGCTCGAATAGTTGGTTCAGTTTAGACATAGAGAATTTTATCCCCCCGGGTTTTATTTGCCCTAAATGTAAAACCGCGGATTTTTCTAAAGGATATGATATCCTGGACGTTTGGTTTGAATCCGGGGCAAGCTTCCTGGCAGTAGTAAAAGCCAGGGCGGAACTCGACTTTCCCGCGGATATGTATTTAGAGGGGAGTGACCAGCATCGGGGTTGGTTCCAGGCGTCTTTGATCCCTTGCGTAGCCAAAGAAAACCATTCGCCGTTTAAAACTGTTCTTACCCACGGTTTCGTGGTTGACGGAGAAGGGAAAAAAATGTCAAAATCCCTGGGCAACGTAATTTCACCCCAGGAAATAGTAAGTCAACATGGAGCGGAGATTATAAGATTGTGGACTGCTTATAGCGATTATACTGATGATATAAAAATATCTCCCCAGATATTGGCCCAGCTTGTGGATATGTATAGAAAAATTAGAAATACACTAAGATTTATCATGGGGAACATTAACGATTTTGATCCCCAAAGAGATCGTGTCCCTTTGTCCGATCTCTCTGCGGTAGATGAGTTTATGCTATTTAGAACCATTTCTGTCCGGGAGGAAATTTTGAATGCTTATAAAGAATTCAGTTTTTACCGGAGTTGTCAAAAGATATTTAATTTTTGCAATATAGATATGAGTTCTTTTTACCTTGACATTTTAAAAGATAGATTATATACTTATTCACCAAATTCAAAAGAGCGGAGATCCGCGCAGACTGTTCTTTGTTACATATTAAGAGTGCTTATAAAGATGATCTCTCCGGTATTGAGCTTTACTGCTGAGGAGGCATACGCGATGTTTACGGCGCAAGAAGATAAAAAAGCGTCTGTTTTCTTTTGCCTGTTTGAGGAAGATCTCCTTCCCGGGGATAAAAATGCGGTTATAAGTAAAGACTGGGGTAAACTTCTTGATTTACGTGAGAATGTCCTGAAAGAAATCGAGAAAAAGCGGGAAGCGGCTTTAATTGGAAGTTCACTTGAGGCAGAGGTTTGTTTAACCGTTCCCGAGGACGGATATGATTTTTATAAAGGATATGAAGATACCCTGCGCGAGATTTTTATTGTTTCCGGTGTTAAAATAAAAAAAGAAGATTCCAAGGTCGTGAAGATAGATGTTAAGAAAGCTGAAGGCGAAAAGTGTTTAAGATGCTGGAATTATCGAGACGACCTTGACAGGGATAAAAATTATCCAGGGGTTTGCGGTAAATGCCTAAAAGCGTTAAAAGACATAATGTGGGATCCGGGAAACTAAATCCCCGGAGGCTATACTATCTATTGAAGGGAGGCTAAAGTATGAAAACAAAGAAAGCAAGATTCCTTAAACAAGATTTAAATCAATATAAAGAAAAACTTTTTAATCTGCGTGATGAAATTGCTGCTCAAATACAGGATTTATCCAAGGATACTCTTATGAAAACCCAGAGAGATTTTTCTGGAGACATATCCGGTTACGGCATACATATGGCCGATGTTGCGACCGACAATTATGAACGGGAGTTTAATTTAGGCTTGGTGTCTAACGAACAAAAGGTCCTTACGCAAATAGATGACGCGCTTAAAAGAATCGAAGAGAAAAGCTACGGAATATGTCTTGCCTGCGGACGTTCTATTTCTAAGCGAAGATTGGATGCTATCCCTCACGTTAGTAATTGTAAAAAGTGCCAGGAGAAAATAGAGAAAGAAGAAAAAAGACAACCTTAGAAATTAGTATGCTAAAATAAGGCTAAAGCGTAATGTGGTAGTATTAATTGTTTCTTTTATTGTATCCCTCACCGACTTTATTCTAAAGAATCATTTAAAAAATAATCTTTTCCAGTCTTTGCCGGTAATAAAAGATGTTTTTCATATCACCATAGTTTTTAACACCGGCGCGGCCTTCGGAATTTTAAATAATAAAAACTGCTTTTTAGTTTGTATCAGCGTTATTTTTATAATTTTTCTTTTAATTATTATCAGCAGAGATAACGAAAAAAATTTTCTTATAAAGTTGTCTTACGGACTTATCCTTGGCGGGGCTTTATCCAATCTTTTTGACAGGATCCTATATGGCTATGTAATCGATTATCTCGACTTTCAAATCTGGCCGGTATTTAACCTTTCTGATGCCTGTATTACCATCGGTGTGAGTTTGATAATTTTACAGTCAATAAAGCAGCGAAAAAATGAGAAAAGAATTCCTGGTAACTAAAGAACAAAAGGGGGAGAGATTAGATAAATTTCTAGTGAAAACCCTGGATTGCATTTCCCGGAACAGACTTAAATGCCTAATCGAAGAAGGGAGAATTTTGGTAAACGGCAGGGAAAAAAAAGTTAGTTATCAACTGAAGCCGGATGATCATGTCTTAGTGGAATACGAAAAGCGGAAGGATAGCGGGCTTATACCGTTGAACCTCGAAATCGAAATCATTTATGAAAACAAAGACATCTTTATCGTGAATAAGCCTTCCGGAATAACAACTCACCCTCCTCAGCCGGGTTATAATGATACCTTAGTTAATGCTTTAAAATTTATGAACAAAGAACTTTCTACGCTGAATCCTTTAAGGCCGGGTCTGGTCCACCGCCTGGATAAAGAAACTTCCGGTCTGATGGTTCTGGCAAAAAACAACGAAGCGCATTTGAATTTGGTTGAACAGTTTAAACAAAGACTGGTCAAAAAAGAGTATAGAGCGATTGTCAGGGGCCTGATGAAACAGGATAAATTCGATATATCTCTTCCATTAAAAAGGGATAAAGCAAATCGTCTTAAAATGAAAGTAGGATTTACAAAATCGAAAGAAGCCTATACCAGTATTGAAGTTTTAGAACGGTTTAGAAAATCCTGTTTGCTTTCCATAAAACCGTCCACCGGAAGAACGCATCAGATAAGAGTGCATATGAGCTTTTTAGGTTACCCGATTGTGGGTGACAAAAAGTACGGGATAAAAGATAATTATCCAAGTCTTCTTTTACACGCGTGCAAATTAGGCTTTTACCACCCGTCGGCAAAAAACTTTCTGGAGTTTAATTCCCCCTTACCGGAAAGATTCGAAAAATTCATCCGCGAACAGACATTTTAACCACAAGATTACACGAGATTCCCACAAGATTTTTAAGTTGAGAATATCTAGTATCGCGTATCGTGTATAAGGTTACTTAAAGTTACTGCTTGCTTAAGGTTACTTAAGGTTACTTCAAGTTGCTTAAAGTTACGTTAAGTAAACCCCGTTAGAGAACTACGTTCTCCAACGGTCTGCGCTAACAGTGGCTTTTCCGCCAAAGGCGGACCCGCCTATGGAGGGAAACCACCGTTAGCTTCAAGCGGTAATGACCGCCGATTAGACCCTTCCTTAATTAGGTATAGGAAGGTCTATCCCTGTGGGATTAAAATCGGCGGCTTTCTCTAACGGGGTAAACTCCACTCTATATATTTCTAATCTATTCTTCGTCCTTCGCCCAAGCCCTTCGGTTTTACTCAGGATAAACTCAGCGGTCGTCTCTCGTCCCTCGTTTTTAATCGAGCATCTAGGATCGAGGATCGAGGATCCATAATCCAGGATCTATTAGTAAGTGTACATTTTATATTGATATTTTCCCTAAATCTGCAATAATATCCCTGACATTTTGGGTAAATTGTTTTAAAATCCCATTTAAAACCGAACAAAATGATTAAGATATCTCCATTACAAAAAATCAAAAAAGAAATCGAGATCCCATCCGATAAATCCATATCCCATCGGGCGTTAATGATTAGCAGTTTAAGTAAAGGGAAAACCAGAATCAGAAATTTTTTGCAAAGTCATGATACCCTGATTACTTTAAACTGCTTTAAGAAGTTGAATGTAGGGATTACTTATAAAAAGAAAGATAAAGAAGTTATTATTAACAGCGGCGGGAGTTATTTTGACGCGCCAAAAAAACTTAATCTTTACAGTGGAGAATCCGGCACAACCATAAGGTTAATCAGCGGAATTCTGGCTGGACAAAGATTCATTTCCTGTTTATCTGCCGCGCCCTCTTTAGAAAAACGGCCGATGAAAAGAATAACTTTCCCTTTACGTTTAATGGGCGCGGATATACAAGGCCGGGAGGAAGCCGGCAATGAATACCCTCCTTTGAGTATAAAACCGGTAAAAGGGCTTCATTCCATAATCTATAAAACGCCGGTTGCCAGTGCTCAGATAAAATCAGCGATAATTTTTGCTTCCTTGTTTTCCAAAGGTATAACTAAGATTAAAGAACCGTTTATTTCCCGCGACCATACTGAAAGAATGTTGAAATTCTTTGGAGCGAAACTTAAAAAACAATCCGGTTATATCCTTGTAGAAAAATCAAAGCTTAAAACACCGGGAGAAATCCTTATTCCCGGAGATTTTTCTTCAGCCGCTTTTTTTGTCACTTTAGGGCTTATTTTGAAGAATTCGGAACTTCGCGTAAAAAATGTGGGATTAAATTCAACCCGTACCGGTTTAATCCCGGCGTTAAAAAGTATGGGCGCGAAAATCCGGATTTTACATAAAAACCGGTCTTATTTTGAGCCGTACGGAGATATCCTGATTGAATCTTCATCCTTGAAAGGGATAACGATAAAACAAGAAGATATCCCTTTAATGATTGATGAGATTCCGTTGCTTATGATTTGTGCTTGTTTTGCCCGGGGTACAACTAAAATCTACGGGTTAAAAGAATTGCGGGTGAAGGAAACTGACAGGATCACTTCTATGGTTTACAATTTAAAAAAAGCCGGCCAGGACATAGAAACTAAAAGCTATAAATCAGGGAAAGAGACCAACTGGATGGTAAAAATAAAAGGAGGGAAAAGGATCAGGCCTGCGGAATTTAAAAGTTTTTCTGACCACAGAACAGCAATGAGCTTGATAATTTTTGCCTTAGCTTCAGAAAAAGGGGGGGGGATTGACGATATAGAATGTATAAACAAATCCTTTCCCGGATTCATATCAATTGTAGATTCTTTATGAGAATCGCGCGTTTTTTTTACCGGAAAGCGATAAAATGGGGGATAGTTGAAAATCGAGATATACGATTATTGCCGGCTGACCCTTATAAAAAAATACAGGCTGGTTTTAAAAAAATCCGGTTAAACCAAGCAAAACTCCTGCCTCCGGCAATTCCCACCAAAATTATCCTTGTCGGCTTAAACTATAAAAGTCATGCTAAAGAATTGGGCATGAAAATTCCCAAACAGCCGGTAATATTTCTTAAGCCTCCCTCAAGCGTTTTAGCACCGCGGGGAAAAATAATTTACCCGCCGGGAGTAAAAAGATTGGATTATGAAGCTGAATTAGCCATAGTAATAAAAAAACAAACCAGGAATATTTCTCCGGCTGCGGTAAAAAAATGCATTTTAGGCTATACTTGTCTTAACGATGTTACTGCCCGGGATTTACAGAAAATAGATGTCCAGTGGATAAGAGCAAAGTCTTTTGATACTTTTTGTCCTCTCGGTCCCTGGATTGAAACTGAGATTAACCCTTCGAATTTGCGCATAAAAACCTATTTAAACGGTGAGATTAAACAAAATTCTTCAACTGCCGGTTTTATTTTCAAGATAGATTATCTGGTCTCATTCATTTCCAAAATAATGACTTTATATCCCGGCGATATAATTTCAACTGGTACGCCTCCGGGAGTTGGTCCGATGAAAATAAACGATATTGTGGAAATAGAGATTGAGAGTATCGGCCGGTTAAAGAACCGGGTGGGATAAAGTGTAACACTTTCAGTCCTGAACTGATTTTGTCACGTTAGGGAAAGTTTGGTTATGCTTGGCTGGTTTGATTTTTGAAGGATTATTTCCGGAGAGGTATTGTCTTAAGTCCTGTTATATGATAAAATGTGGATATTTGATATTAAATACTTGTAATTGGAGGTGCTTATGGAATCTTATATTGCATTAATCCAAATTGTTGTTTATGCCGTTGTTTATGCCTATTTCTCCTTTTGTTTACAAAAAATAGCTGCGAAAACGGATACAAAAAACGGCTGGTTTGCCTGGCTTCCGATTTTCAATGTTTATTTGGTATGTAAAATCGCTAAAAAACCGGTTTGGTGGATATTACTCCTTTTTATCCCTCTTATAAATATATTTTTTGTCCTTATTTTGTCCATGGAACTTGCGACGGCCTGCCATAAATCAAGTTGGATAGGAGCCCTGGTCTTAATTCCGGGAGTTAATCTTTTTATTCCGGGTTATTTAGCCTTTTCGAAGCCAGATATTTCTTCTAATAAATTGTCTCTTCAGGAAGGGGATGAGACAATGGATAGCATAGCGGGGGAACTAAAGGCAGATCAGGAAGAAGAGGCCTCTTCCGCAGAAAAAGGGACAATGGATAGTATAGCAGGGGAACTAAAGGCAGATCAGGAAAAAGAGGTCTCTTCCGCAGAAAAAGGGACAATGGATAGCATAACGGCAGAACTAAAGGCAGATCAGGTAAAAGGCGCTTCAGCCGCAGAAAATGGGGTACTTGCAAGGATAACGGTACCACTGAAAGCAGATCAGGAAAAAAATGGCTTAGTAGTATTCACACAACAAGAAAAAAATGCCGGAGAAAGTTCAGAAATTTTTTCTTACATTATTTTAGGAATCGCGGTAATCTTTGGATTATTCGTAATATATCTGTTTCTAAAATGGGAGGGATCCTTCTAATGTAACACTTTCAGTCCTGAACTGTTTTTGTTACATTAGCATTAGTAATAGAGGGAGTAAGAGAATTGAGATGAAAGCGTATACTGAATATTTAATTTTTCACACAAAAAATAAAATTGAGTTTATAAATATAACCTCTAAAGTAGACGAAGCCCTGAGAAAAAGTAAAATAAAAGAAGGTTTATGCCTGATTAACGCTATGCATATAACCACATCGGTGTTTATAAACGATGAAGAGGAAGGCCTGAAAAGCGATTTCAAAAACTGGCTGGAAAATTTAGCGCCGCATGATATAGAAAAATACCGGCACAATTTGAGCGGAGAGGATAATGCTCACGCCCATCTTAAACGCACTATTATGGGCAGAGAAATTGTTGTGGCTATAACTAAAGGAAAGCTGGATTTCGGCCCATGGGAACAGATTTTTTACGGAGAATTCGATGGGTGCCGGTCAAAACGGGTTTTGCTTAAAATTATCGGGGAATAATACCCAGTCGAAGAGAGAGAACAGGGGACAGGAAAAACGAGGGACGAGGGGAGACGAAGGACGAGAGACGACCGTTCACTTCGTTCACTCGGACGAGGGACGAAGTATTTGATTTATCTTAAAAATTTTTTGTTAATTTGTGTAAGTTTGTGGTTAAAAAACGGGGGATTCAGGGAAATTTGCGTTTAGATTTATTTGCGGATATTTGCGTTGGTTTTGCGGGAATCTGCGTTTAAAAGGAGAACTAATGAAAATAGCATTTTTAGGTTTCGATTTCGCCGAAGGTAAAACAAAATACATGGATAATCGGCTTATCTCTCTATCTGAAAAGTTTTCGCCGCAAAAAACCACCTATTTTTCCGTGGAATTCCTGAAAGAGGATTTTGCAGCTTGCGACGCGATGATTCTATCTAAAGTGAAATCTTTGGATTTATTTATTCTTGATATGGACAAGCTTGATGTCCGTCAGCAGAGAATAACAGACGATAAAGAAAAAGAATTTTTTAAAAAATGTATAGGTTATCTGGAGAAAGAAATCCCTTTGTGTGATGTTGAATTTAGCCCTGAGGAATCGCTTTTGATCCGGGAAATCGCTCCTTACAGTTTAAAACCGACTCTTATCCAGGAAGAACAATTGGACACCAAGATAATCATCGAAAAAATTTTAGAGAAATCAAAAGTTATCTTTTTCTATACCGTCGGCAAAAAGGAAGTAAGAGCCTGGCCGGTTGACAAAGATTCGGATATAATTACCTGCGCCGGCAAGATACATTCTGATTTAGCCCGGGGCTTTATTAAAGCGGACGTAATTAATTTCAATGATTTCACCGAAGAACATAGCATGCAAACGGCAAAAGCTAAAGGCCTGGTTAAATTAGTCGACCGCGATTATATAATCCAGGACGGAGATATCATTGAAATCCGATTCAACGTATAAAATAATTTAACCACCGAAACCGCCGATTTCCACCGAATAGGATATTTAATTTGTCTATTATCGAACATCGCGTATCGCGTATCAAGTAATGCATATCGAGTATTGCGTATAAGGTTACTTAAGGTTACTTAAAGTTACGTCAAGCGGTAATGACCGCCGATTAG
>JAGLUN010000008.1 GCA_023134705.1 Candidatus Omnitrophota bacterium
ATGCTAACTGCATTATTTGGGTTATTTGACGAAGGCGATTAGCTTTTTATTTTTGCCTTCGGCGAAAAGTAAAAACAAAAAGATGAATATATTCTCTTTAGTATTCGGTAAAGATAAAGAAGATCTTATCCGGAAAATCAGAGGATTTGAATCCCGGCCCCAGCAAATTCATATAGTTAAGGCTGTGCAGCATGCTCTTTCAACCAAAAGGCACCTTATAGTTGAGGCTGGAACCGGAGTCGGAAAGAGTTTAGCTTATCTTTTGCCGTTTATTAAGTGGGTGGTAACCAATAATACCAAAGTGGTTATTTCTACCTATACAAAGACTCTTCAGGAACAACTTGTAAAAAAAGACCTTCCAAATCTTAAAAAGCTTTTAGGATTAGATTTTAAATTCGTTTTATGTTTAGGTTCGCGGAATTATCTTTGTTTAAGGAGGTTGAATCAGGATAATAATTACGATTTATTTGAATCAAAACAGGAAAGAGAGGAGATTGAGAGGATTCATGAATGGCGTAAAACTACACGAACCGGTTTGCGCCTGGATATGGAATTCGCGGTTAAAGAATCTGTCTGGAATAAAGTAGACAGGGAAAGTGATCTTTGTTTAGGCAAAAAGTGTATTTTCCGGAAAGAGTGTTTTTATTCTAAAGCACGGACTGAACAATATAAAGCTCATATTTTGATTACTAACCACCATCTTTTTTTCTCACACTTGGCTTCGGAAGGCAATATCCTCCCTTCTTTTGGTGCCGTGGTTTTCGACGAAGCACACACTTTGGAAGATGTTGCTACCAGTTATCTGGGGATAGAGATGTCTAACTTCCAGATAAAATATTTTTTTGATTCATTGTTTAACCCCCAGTCAAAAAGGGGGTTTTTGCGGAGAATCGACGGAGTTCCCCGGCGGGCAATAGAAGAAGCAAGAAAGAAGGTAGAAGAAAGTAGAAATGCTGCCCGGACATTTTTTTCTGAGCTGGCCTTAAAGTTCGGTGAGGAATCGAAGACTACACGGATAAGAGAAAAACAGTTAGTGGTAAACTATCTTAAAGAGCCTTTGTCGCGATTAATATCTATGTTAAAAGATATTTTAGAATATGCGAAAGATGACGGAGATAAAATTGAAATTGATTTTTTTATATCCCGGGCATACGAGATTAATTCTATTCTGGATACGATTTTATATATGCGGGAAGAAAGATATGTTTACTGGATAGAGATTTTAAACCGGCAGCGGGCGGTTAAATACACGCTTTATGCCGCTCCAATAGACATATCTCTTGAATTTAGAAAAAGGGTTCTTGACCGAATAAAACCGGTCATATTGACTTCGGCGACCCTTTCTACAAAGGGAAATTTTGAGTTTATAAAGACGAATTTGGGAATGGAAGAAGATACCGATGAGTTGCTCTTGGATTCTCCTTTTAATTATGAGGGAAACGCGCTTCTTTATTTAGCCGGGAATCTGCCGGACCCGTCTCTGGAATTTGAGCTTTATCAGGAAAAAGCTATTGGTGAGATTAAAAATATCGTTTCTTTTATGAAAGGGAGAACCTTTGTTTTATTTACCAGTTTTAGAATGATGGATCGGGCTTATAAAGAGTTGAAAGAGCATCTTAGGGATTTGCGTATTTTAAGACAGGGCGATGCGCCCCGGTATAAACTTATAGAGATGTTTAAACATAATAAGGGTACGGTTCTTTTAGGGACAAATACATTCTGGCAGGGGATAGATGTTCCGGGAAGAGCGCTGGAGTGTGTTATTATCAGTAAACTTCCTTTTTCCGTACCCGATGAACCGATTGTAGAGGCAAAAATGGAAGAGCTTACTTTTCAGAATAAAAATCCTTTTATATATTATCAAATGCCCCGGGCAATTATTATGTTTAAACAGGGATTCGGGCGGCTTATACGCACACAAAAAGATAAAGGGATGGTAGTTATTTTAGACCCCCGGATAAAAACAAAAACTTACGGAAGGGATTTCCTGAAGGTACTTCCCCGATGCCGGCGGGTTTATGACTTGGACTCTGCCGCAGAATTCCTGGTTTAAATCTATCGAAAGGGTAAATTATGGAGCTTTCTTTGTATTATCGGGACAAAAGGAAGCTATGTTTTGTTTTCTTCAATTTTCTATTTACTTTTTAGAATTGTAAATATAATATAAAATATTATGGTCTGGTTGTTGAGGGATGGTTGGAAAGCCAATAATAGAAAAAGAGCTTTGAAGATGAAGAAGGTGATGTTTTTTTTTGTTGTAATGGCTTTAAGTTTTACGGTTTCGAACCGGGTATCCGCTGAAAAAGATACTCCTGTGCATTTTGAAGAGCTTGAAAATGAATTAATACAAGAAGGTATTTCGAAGAAAGATGCTGCTGAACTTATTGATTCTATGAATAAACTGGTCAAAGATGGTGAGAACCCGAAAGAACTCGGGAATATTGTTTCTCAAGCAGCTCACGCCGCAAAAAAAAGAAGGATTTAAAAGAAAAGATTTGGCAGTAAAAGTACGCGGGGCAATTTAGGAAAAAAAACGGGAGCGGACGGAATTAAAAGAGCGAAAAAAGGAACAGAAAGGGCAGCAGAAAATCGAACCTAAACAACAAGAAAAAACCTTTTTCAAAGAGGAGTCGTCCGGGAAAGGCAGAGGAAAAGGAAAGAAAAGCAACTAAACTGTTAGTATTAAAGGAGAGGAGACCATGAGGGAGAAAGGGGTTAAGTTAATAAGTTAACTCCGTCCCCTATTTCTAATCAGGGAGGAGGGAAATGAAGTTTTTCAGATTCAGTATTATTCTAATTTTTGGTTGTTTCTATTTGGTATTTAACCAGCAAATAGAGGCAAAACCAGCTTCGGCTTTGCAGTTCTCCATTTCTTTTGATAAAGATGAATATAAAACAAAAGACCCGATTTATATAAATTTTGAATTAAAGAATAAAGGCCCTAAGCCGATTTACGTCAATAAGAGATTTTATGTGGGCTCAGAAGACTCTGACCCTAGAGACAGAGAGGTATTCTTTCAAATAAGAGGGCCTTCGGGGGAGAAGCTGCCGTATAAGGCATCTTCTTACGATATTGGCTTTCCTAAAACAGATTACTTTGTATTGTTAGGGCCCAAAGAAGGTATAGCCTCAGAAAGGAAGAAAAATTTAAAGGCCTATTTTGACTTGGGGGCTCCGGGAAAATATAAGATCGCCGCAGTTTATCAAAATATGTATGGAGCGGAAATTGGAATAAAGGCCTTTAGGGATAAAATTAAATCTAAGCCGGTAACAATAAAGGTGGTGGAATAGAATGAAGCTTCATTTTAAAATTTGTATAGTTATTTTTTTACTATGTTATTTAACTTGTTTGAGTTTTTTTTCTGCGGCCGAAGTTGCCCGGGGAGATTATTTAAAAGCGAATGTGGTTGGTAAAGCTTTTGGAAGAGAGGTGAGTGGCCGAGAATTCAGCTATTATTTCAAGACTTCTTGTTTATTTACGCGTTTGGGAAAGAAGGACCGCAGCGAAGAAAAGACTATTCAAGAAACCTGGGAGAATTTGATATTTAGGCAAGAGGCCGGAAATTTAAATATTACTATCAGCAGGGAGGAGCTTGAAGAAGAAATAAAACGCCTGGTATCAGAAAAGAATATAGAGCATGGCAGCAAAGAATATCGCATCTGGGTTATTGACCAATTTAAGGAGAGGGTGGATATTTTTGAGCGGCGCATTGAAGATTTATTAATAATTAACAAATTTATGAAGATAAAGACCAATCCTGAGGTGTCAGTAACAGAAGAAGAAATGAAGCAGAAATTTCTGAATCAGTATAATTCTTTTGAAAGCGAATATATAAGATTTGAAAATGAAGAAAAAGCAGAAGAGTTTTTTAAAAAGGTCAAGCAAAACTCAAGGCTTTGGAAAGATACCTATACTAAGAAAAGGGCGGAAGGCCAGAAGGGAGCCGCTTGGATAAACGTAATGTCTTTGGAAGCTTTGATTGATCTTTGGAAAATACCTAAAGATGATGCTTACCGAATTCTCAGCCACAAGGAGGGAGCCTTCATTGTTGCCAAATTCTTTTATGGCGATGCAGTTTTCCGCCTATTACGCAAGAAAGAAGCCGATGTGGAAAAATATAATGAGAAAAAGCAGAAATACTATCGTGATATGCTTACCTCGCGTAAAAAGCGTAAAATAATCAAGGATTATTTTGAAGACCTGCTTGAGCGGGCAAATTACAGGGATTATGTAGCGGAAGAAAAGCGCGCTGTCAAAATAGAGGAGCTTAAAAAGAAATCTTTGGTTGTGCTTAAAATTGCCAGTGGTCTCATAGAGTTGAAATTGTTTCCTGACGCGGCTCCTAAGGCCTGTGAGAATTTTATCGGACTGGTGGAGAAGGGCTATTATGATGGTCTTATCTTTCACCGGGTAGTTAAGGATTTTATGATTCAGGGTGGAGACCCCGCAGGCACGGGTACAGGAGGCGAGTCAATCTGGGGTGAGCCTTTTCAGGATGAGATAAGTGATGAGCTCCTTTTTGACCGCCCGGGCCTTCTGGCTATGGCCAATTCAGGGCCCAATACAAACACAAGCCAATTTTTTATCACCGTAAAACCGGCCCCCCACCTGAATAAGAAATATACGATATTCGGAGAAGTGGTTCACGGGTTTGACGTAGTGGAAAAAATAGGTAATTTTGCCACTGATGCCAAGGGTAAGCCCCTAAAAGAGCAGAAAATTATTAAAGCTTACCTCAAAAAAGGCAAGCTGGAAAAAGAGTAGGCTTTTTTACTTGACGATAATCCATGGTTTATTTTTTTTTATCTTTTTGCCCGCGAAAAGCTGCTTGGAAACCGCAGGGCAAGGGCATTTGCCTTGACACAGCTTATTTAGTATTATATAGTATTATATAGTTAGTAAACCCCGTTAGAGAACTTTGTTCTCTAACGGTTTGCGCTGACGGTGGCTTTTTCTCCGAAGGCGAATCCGCCTCTGGCGGAAAACCACCGTTAGCTTTAAGAGGTAATGACCGCCGATTAAAATCGGCGGCTTTCTCTAACGGGGTAAAATAAATATACTTATAAATAGTGGGTTTAGGTTAGGTTTTTGGATCAAGTTAAAGGTGTATTTATTATGAGTTACTTTAAAGTCTTAGGTTTTGAAAAGGAACCGTTTTCCACAAGCCCGGATCCGGAGTTCTTTTATCTTTCAAAAGAACACGAGATTGCCTTAACTAATGCTTTGATTGAACTGCGTCTGAAAAGAGGGCTAAGCGTAATTTTAGGCGATGTCGGAACCGGGAAAACAACTCTATCAAGAAAACTTGTTCAGGAATTGAAAGAAAGAGAGGACTTTATTTTCCATATCATCCTGAATCCCTCTTTTGAGAACGAAAGTCTATTTCTTGCCTATTTGGCGCGGAATTTCGAGGTTCCTCTTCCGGTTAGCTCTTCGCTGAATGTGCTCGAACTTCGGGAATCCATAGAGAGATTTCTTTTTCAGAAAGGCGTTACAGAAGGCAGGACTGTTACTTTGATTGTTGACGAGGCCCAAAAATTAAACGAGATGTCTCTGGAGTGTTTACGTTTGCTTTTAAATTATGAGACAAATAAGTTTAAGCTTTTGCAATTAGTGCTATTAGGCCAGGTGGAGCTGCACAGCAAGATAATGGGTATCCCTAACTTTTTTGATCGTATTAGTTTTAAATACAGTTTAAATCCTTTGGATTATAAGGAAACAAAAGAGTTAATTGAATTTCGCATCAGACAAGCAGGATTTAAGTCAAGAACTCACTTATTTCTAGATGAGGCGGTAAAGGAAATCTATCAGCATTCCCGTGGTTATCCCAGGCAGATTACAATGCTTTGTCATCGGCTCCTAAAGCAAATGGTGATAAAAAAGAAATTCGTTGTGGATAAATATATTGTTCAAGAGATGGTTAGAGATGAGGTGCGGGAGGGATGGTTTCCGAAAGAGAGCCTGCTCCAGAAAAGCAATTATTAAACTTAATTGAAAGACCGGAACCGGGCAATATCCAGAAGGCAGCAATCAAACGAGCCGGTTTTAGTTTTTTTTCCTGGGGGGCGCTTAAGGGGAGATTCTCCTTTTTCAAAAAAAATATAGAAGGTTTTTTATCTTTTAAAAGAGAGCCTTTAGACATAAAGAGAATCAATGACGCTCTTTATTTTAGTGTCTTTATTTTAGCGGTTTACTTCGTAACCAGTTTTACAATTTCAGCGCTTAATTTGGAGAAGCGCTCCACACTAAATTTAAAAACAAAAGCTCCTAAACAAGGTGTAATGCTAAAGACATCTTCGCCTTTAAAAAAACTTTCTTATTACCTGGAGAAAGTCAGGGCAAGAGATATTTTTAATCCACTGTTGACGGTGAAAGAACCGGATGGAACTAAGGGAGGAACCCGGAGGTCTATCTCAAAGATAACCGAGGCAGCCGGGAGGTTAAAATTGGTGGGTATATCCTGGAGCGATGATCCCGATGTGTTGATTGAAGATACCGAACTAAACAAAGTATATATTCTAAAAAAGGGCGAGAAGATAGGTGAGGTAAAGATAGAAGCTGTGTTTAAGGACAAGGTAGTTTTAAGTTATGGAGGTGAAGAATTAACGCTGCGTTAGGCCGTAGTAAGGAGAAATCTTTAAAAATGAAACCTGCTAAGCTGATTAGCGTAATTCTATTGGGCTGCATTGTTTTTGTGGGGCAATTAAGATGTGCGGAGGGGTCAGATAATCTTAGCACCTTGATGGAAGAGGCAGAGGGTGGCGGCAGTGTAGAGCAGGGAATGGACCAACTAATTTCCTTAGACCTGAGGGGTTTGGAGGTTACAGATGCTTTAAAGTATTTGTCAGTAAGGGGCGGGATGAATATCGTAGTCAGCAAAAATGTTACCGGCCGGATTACATTTATGTTGACCGATGTGTCTATAAGAGATGTTTTTGATATAATTCTGTGCAATAGTAATCTTGCCTATGAGAAAAAGGGTGATGTTTACACTATTATGACCGATAAGGAATATCAACAGCGTTATGGGAAACAGTTTTCCGACGTGCGCCAAATTAAAATGTTTCGCCTTAAATATGCAATTCCCGAAAATGCTTTTACCTTGCTTGATGCTCTGAAGAGCGAGATTGGACGTTTGGTAATTGACCAGGAGTCAGGCACTGTTCTGGTTATGGATACTCCGGAGAAGATTAAGGAGATTGACCATGCCATTTCTGTGTTAGAGGAGAGAAACGCCATTAAGATATTTGAGTTAAGGTATGCAAAGGCTAAGGATATCGAGGAACAACTTAAAGAGAAACTGGATGTTAAGAAGGTGGGGACAATCAAGGCTGATGAACGCAGCAATCAAGTGATTGTTCAGGCCTTACCTGAACGGATGAAAGAGATTGAACAATTGATCAGTGCCCTCGATAGAAAAACGCGTGAGGTGCTTATCGACGCCAAAATTATAAAGATTACGCTTTCGGATGATTCGGTTATGGGGGTTGAATGGGAAGGCCTATTTAAGTCATTTAGCGCGCACGCCGGCCTGGATTTTATCGGCAGCCACCCCGTTAGCGCTTTGGACAGGCTGGGTAAAAGCTTTGTTGATGACTTTGCCACTCGCGTTGCCAGTGCTCCTGATGCAATTCCTGCCGATGATTGGAACAGGATTTTTACCAGCACCTCTATACCTACCGCAGGGGCTAAAATGACCTTGAGCGAAAAAATCTATTTCGGGAAAACAAATAAATGGGAGGCAGTGCTTAATTTTTTAGAGACGATAGGCCATACTAAGATTCTTTCCAATCCTAAATTAGTGGTAGTGGATAACCAGGAGGCAAAGATTCATGTGGGAAAACGCGAGGCCTATGTAACTACCACTACTACTACCGGCCAGACTACCAGTACTGTATCCGAGGATGTAACTTTTATTGATGTGGGAATCCAACTCTCAGTAACTCCGACCATTAATGCCGATGGATATGTGAGAATGAAAATAAGGCCGGAAATCTCAAGCGTAGTGGGGACGTTGGAGACGCCAACCAAAAATCTGATACCCATTGTGGATACATCAATGGCAGAAACCACGGTAATGGTAAAAGACGGCTCTACCATTGTAATCGGTGGTCTACGCAAGGATGAAAAGGTATATCAAAGCAAACAGGTGCCCTTTTTTAGCAAGCTTCCATTAATAGGGAATCTGCTGAAGTCGGAGACTTACGATAATGAACAGACAGAGCTCTTGATTTTGATTACCCCCCATATCGTGGAAGGTGATGTATTGGTAATAGGTGACCTTAAAGAAATCGGAGAAGAAGGTATCAAGCTTTATCGCGACTATACCTCCTATGAAGAAGCAAAGGCGAAAAGCGTAACCGGCGACTTTGGAAGGGTTGAAAAAGGAAACATCAAGCCTTATCGCGCCTATAGCGTCGCGGAAACGGAGAACGGCGATGAATAAAAGATATTTTTTGTTAGCTATTGGGTTTATTCTAGTTGCCGCGCTCAATGCCGGATACGCTTATGCTTTTAAGCTTCCTTTTTCAAAATCGGAAGGCCCAAAGGAAATCTCAAAAGCTCAGCCGCAAAAACAGACATCACAAGATTACGGGCAGTTGGAAAAGAAATACGAAACCCTTTTTAAAGAGAAAGAGCACATACAAAGAGATAGAGATAATATTTTGGAACAAATTAAAATTCTTCTTAAAGAAAAAGAAATTTATCAAAATGCAAGAGGGTCTATAGAAAAACTTAAGGAAGAAAACAAAGCTTTAGGTGAAGAAATCAAAGCAGCAAATGCTAATAATATTAGTCTAAGCGAGGAGATCGCTAACCTTAAAATAGAACAGGAGAAAGCATTAAGGGAAAAAGAAGAGGGCGTAAAGTTATTGCAGGAATCTATCGCAAGCCTCAAAGAGCAGATGAATAAGGGGGCTCGTTCAAAAATATTAAAGAAGCTGAAAGAAGAGAGAGCCTCTTTAAAAAAAGAAAAAAAAGATTTAACCCGTTCTTTGAAACAGTCAGAGAGAAAGATTGATAATGGAGAAAAAAGAGAAGAAAAGTTAAATGCTCTCTTGGTAGATACAGAAAACAACCTTGATAAACTCCAAGATGAATTTGCGCAGCTTCAGGAAGTATATAAAGCGCTTCTTTTAGATAATAAAGGCTTGAGAAATGATCTTGCTAAGATGCCAAAAAAGTTTGCCGAAATGGCTTATGAGAATCAAAAGCTTATCAAACAAACAGCAACCTTACATTATAATACAGGTGTTTTTTATTTTCTCCATAAAGGATATAAACTGGCGGTTCAGGAGTTTACTAAAGCCTTGGAGATATGTCCTGATGACGCCAATACTCATTATAATTTGGGTTTTATTTACGCGGAAAATTTAGTAGATAAGCCAAAGGCAATTAAGCATTTTAAAGAGTACCTGCGTATCACCAAAGGTTTGGATGAGTATGCAGATAAAGCTAAACAGTACATCCTTGTTTGGGAAACTTATAGAGAAAAGGAAGCTAAATAGCTTACTTTTCCGGAAAATATTTTATTAAAAATGATTGTGGCCTAATATAATAAGATAAGCTTTTGTAAAGTCATTAAAAGCCGCCACAAAAATAGAATAATTTTATTATTTAAAAGAAAAATTACTTATCAGTAAAACCAACAACGGGGAGGTGTAATTGTGGATAGAAAAACCTTAAAAAAGTTATTGTTGCTAAGCGTAAGTATAATTTTATTGTGTGCTATAGCCGGGCCTAGCTGGGCAGAAAAAGGTCTTACAGAGGCTGAGGAAAAAGCTAAGGTGTTAGCAGAAGCTAAGAGTGAACTTAATAATACCAGTTGGAAAATTGAGCTAAAGCCGATGGTAACCGGTAACAAGAAACCTGGAAAGAGCGAAGAAGATACGCTATGGTTTGTGAATAACCAGGTTATTTCAGATAAATTAGAAGCAGAAGGTTTTTCTCCCAGCAATTACACAATACGGATAAAAAAGAAGGATAAGGACGTTATCATTTGGGAGACGATGCAGGCGAGTGAAAAGAAAGGCGCTGCTTTCTGGAGAGGAGAAATAAGAAATAACAAAATGCGCGGCGTATTAAGCTGGCATATTAGTGAGAGAACGAAAAAAAGTTATAATTTTGTGAGTATGGCTAAGGAGAATATCTCCGAGGAAATAGAGTTACCAGAACCAGTAGTTGAAGAAGTAGATGAGCCTGTGGAGATACCTGCTGAATAAGGAATAGCAAAATAGGGAGTTTAAAAAGCAAAATTTAAGTAAAATATCCAGAGCGGGTTAGATAAATTTGTGTTTTAAATATTTATTAGCAGAATTAATTAACCTTAAGAATCGAGTAACCAGGCATCTGCCTGGTTTTTTTCAGGCATATTATAGTGTTTGATTTATGAGGTTAGATTAACCCCTTAGATAATTCAGCAATAGAAGCAAAGCAAATGGCAAGGCTACCAAGAATTTATGTTGAAGGAGCTCTCTATTATGTCACCTCTCGGGGGGTGCATAATCAAGAGATATTTATGACCCCTTCTGATTATAAGGATTACATCGATTTGATTGCTGAATATAAGCAGCAGTTTGGATTTAAGCTTTTTTCATACACACTTTTATCTACTCATATCCATATGCTGATTGAGCTAAAAAATAATATAACTATTTCCAATATTATACGTGACATTAATTCCCGCTATACGAAAATATTTAATAGACGCCATACTAAAAAAGGGAATCTTTTCCAGACTAGATTTAAGGCAATTATTGCTGAAAAAGAAACTTACCTCCTGCTTCTTATACGCCATATGTTGTTGGATTTCAAAAGAGTAGAAACTACAAAAGGGCCTGAAGAATTTCACTATTCAAGCTATATCCAATTTTTAGAGCCAACGAAGAGACAACATCCTAATGTAGAAGAAGAAATTGAGGAGATTTTTTCTGTTTTAGGGGGTAGAGAAGAGGCACTTTCTGAATTTATTTCCAACATAGACAAAAAAGGGATTGGTGAATTAAAAAAAATCGTAGGCAAGAAAAAATTTTTAGGCTCTGAAAATTTTGTTGCCCATATCGAAGATATAATAAAGGAAACCAGAGAAAAGCAAAAGAAAAAGAAGCAATTCTCAAAAAGAGTATTGGCGCTATATATAGCAGGTGCTTTGGCAATAATCTTTGTCTCAATTGCAGTTATTAATCACTTTTACAGGCAAAGCCTTACCCTTAGGACTGAATATGGTAAAACCTTAGCTCTTTACCAAAGAACCCTGGAAATGCTAAAGAAAGAGCAAAAAGAGGCTTTAAGAACAAGAGGGGATATTGAGAGTTATCAATGGAAAATTAGGTTAGCAGAGAAGGCTTTAGAAGAACTTAAAGCAGAAAGAAAAAAGGTTATTGAGGATGAAAAGGCCATAGAAGGTTATAGCTGGGTTGTTAAACTTACCCAAATCGGCGGTCTAAAGAGACAATTTCCGGATATTGACACACTTTCTTTTATAAATAACGCTTTAATATCAAAAAACATGGAGCAGCAAGGGTTTTCCAGCCCTAAATACTCAAAACGCCAGGTACAAGGCGGAAATGTAATCTCATGGGAGGCAATACAGTCAAATTCCAAGGGAGAAACAGTAAGCTGGCGGGGAAAATGGAATGGTAAAAGAATGAGAGGGGTTATTAGTATGCGCTTAGGGAGCGGAATTTCAATGGATTTTTCGTTCGTGAGCGTGGGTGAGAGAATAAAAAAGTGAGAAGTCTTGACAAAAATAAACTAGTATGGTATGCTTTAAACAGATTGATAAAAGAAATGGATCGACAAAGGCAAACCTGGAGTAATCTAGGGACGCAAAGTCGTGCATCCTTGGCCTGTCCAAGGAATGGCAGACTGCTAAATGTATCCCGATATTTTCCAGGCATTGTGCCTGGTTTTTTTTTGAGAAAATAGCAAAAGTGTCAGACGCTTTTGGTTCAGAACCTCAAAAAAGACAAGAAAACCCGCAATAAGAGAATTTGCGAGGCAAAAAGGAAGGAAGATGAAGGCAATGATTCTCGCGGTAAGATTGTTTGATTTGACAAGGCCCAGGATACATTTGTTACAGCCGGTTTTAGCAATATTGTTGATTTTAAGCTTTAGCTTCTCAGGGGTAATTAGAGCCCAGGAGTCTGAAGTAAAAGAAGAAGTTAAGACCAAAGAGGTAATCGGCAGGCTCAGCTCACGCAGCCCTATAAACACACCAAACTATATCGGAATAATCCTGATTGACAGCAGGGGCAACGATACAAACCGTGATATGTTTTTTTCCGTTGATAAGAATTTAAAAATTTCCCATAAGAAAAAGTTTAGCGATATCCAAATAGGCGATACCATTAGAGTGATTTATGATGAAATATCTCAAATTACAGAGGATGGCAAAAAAAAGCTAGTAAAAAGAGTGGCCAAGATCATTAAATTTGTAAGGTCCGGCAAGGACAAAAAGAGAGCATTATCAAGCTATTAAGCTCATGGCAAGCGGGACAAAAAACGTAAATAAGAATAGTAAAATAGGTTATTTAAATCTTTTTATACCTAATATTACTGCTTTTGTTGCGGCTTTTTGTATTATGGTAGTTGAGCTCATAGCTTCCAGAATTATTGCCCGCCATTTAGGCGCATCTCTTTATACCTGGACTTCAGTGATAGGTGTGGTTTTGGCCGGTATTTCATTAGGCAACTATATTGGCGGTTATTTAGCTGATCGCTTTCCCTCAATAAAAACTCTTTCAGTCCTATTCATACTTGCCTCCATTAGTTGCGCTATTATCCCTTTGCTTAATAATTTGACCGGACAGTGGGTATTTCTTTGGTATCTTAGCTGGCCGTTAAGAATAACCCTCCATGTAACCCTTATCTTTTTACTCCCCTCAACAATATTAGGTATGATCGGACCGGTAGTTGCAAAGTTCGCTTTAGATCAAGGATTTAAGACCGGAAGAACAATAGGTGATATCTATGCCTGGGGAGTAATCGGAAGCATTGTAGGAACTTTTCTTACAGGCTATTTTCTCATTGCCAAAATGGGGTCAATGGCTGTCATTTGGTCAGTTGCAGGCATATTAGCATTTGTCGGGGTATGTTACGGCAGGAAATATCGACTTAGCAGGGTATGGATAGTTATTCTCATAGTTCTGATGCCTATCAGCTTAAGTAACCAAAGCTGGGCTAAGATAACCGGAGAAGTATTAGGTTTAAGAGAAAAAGTTGAGCCCAATGTTGTTTACAGAAAGGATAGCCCGTATTTCCATATAAAAGTCGAAGAATTGCAGGGTGTCTCTGAGAGCATACGAAGTTTAGTGCTGGACCGCTTATCTCATAGTAAGGTTTATATGAGCGACCCAGCTGATATTCAAGGCAGGTACCAGTATAATTATGTAAAGATGTTTGGGGCCCTTACTGAGCATTTTGCAAAGAAAAAGAAAGAATTCAATGCTTTATGTATCGGCGGAGGAGGATATGTTTTTCCGCAATACTTAGAAAAAAATTGGCCAAAGAGTTCGATAGAAGTAATAGAGATTGATCCTGAGGTGACTCAGGCGGCATATAAATTTTTAGGCCTTTCCGAAGATACATCTTTAAAAATTCATCATCTTGATGCCCGCAATTACATAGAAGATCTTATCTTACGCAAAGCCCGGGGAGAAAGCGTTGCAGCATATGATTTTGTTTATAGCGATGTTGCAAATGACCTATCCGCACCTTTTCAGCTTACAACCTATGAATTTAATGAGAAATTGGTTAAACTTTTTAAGCCTGATGGGATTTATATTTTTAATCTAATAGATTCTTTTTATTCAGGAAAGTTTTTGGGAGCCGTATTGAATACTTTAGAAAAGAGTTTTCCTAATCTTTATGTTTTTTCAGCAGGCCGGCTGCGTTTGAACAAAGGGGAATGGAATACTTTTGTGATAGTCGCATCTTTAACAGATTTAGATTTTAATGGTTTTTCCACCCCGGGTTTTATATCTTCGAAACTAGAGCCTTCCCGGATTAAATTATTCAAAGAACGTTCCAAAGGAATAATACTTACTGATGATTATGCTCCGGTGGAGAATCTTCTTAAGCCGGTAGCGCGCCGAAGCGGAGCGTTATTAGCCTGCGGTAGATTGCTTGAAAAAGGAAATTTAATGTTGTCCCAAAAAAAATACAAGCAGGCTATTAATTTTTATAAAAAAGCTCTAAAGATTAATCCTGATTATGCTGAAGGCTATAGCAATATAGGAGCTGCTTTAGCCCGGCAAGATAAATTAGATGAAGCTGTTTTAGAATACACAAAGGCATTAGAAATAAATCCTGATTTTGCCGAAGCTAATTATAGTATGGGCAATATTCTATTGTTGCAGGGAAAAGTCAAGCAAGCAGAGTCATATTTTAAAAAAGTTTTAGAGGTAGACCCTAAGTATGCAGAAGTTTACTTTAGCTTGGGTAATATATTCCTTGAGCAGAAGAATTTTGATAAAGCTATTGAACATTATGCCAAGGCAATACGCATAGAGTCAGGATTTGCCCAGGCATATAATAATTTAGGTAGGGCTTTGCTTGGCCAGGGAAGAATTGAAGGAGCGATTGAATGTTATCGTCAGGCTTTAAAAATAAAACCGGATTTTGAAGCGGCAAAGCATAATCTTGAAAGAGCAATCGCAGGTAAGCAAACTACAGGATTGAAAGATGTATTTAAATAAAAATACCGGATCTCACAATAAATCTACAAGGCCTTTAAATATTCATATTTGGGCATTAGCTCTTGCAGTGGGAATATGCTCCTTCTCGTTTATTCCTGATGCCCGGGCAGTTCAGGTTAAAAAGGTGCAATCAGGAAGTGTTAGTTTTCTTACGACGGATATTGCAAAAACTGTCCCGATAACGGAAGTTGATACGACAAAGAGCATAATCTTAATTACTATTGAAACCGGCAGTTTATACTCTTATGGGTGCCTTTTTACACCTGAGTTTTATAACCCAAGCACTCTGTATATATCAAGAAGTGATGCGGATGCAGCAGCTACCATTGGCTGGACAGTTATTGAATTTGATGAAGGGGTTTTGGTTCAGCGAGGCAATAGCGATATCCCCGCGGGTCTTACAACTAGAACAGCTGCTATTGTTACTTCAGTTGGCACAGATAAGAGTTTTATCATAGTTTACCCACGAAGCCTTTGCAAGCAGACAAATACTACTGAATGTACTGCGGCAACCGCAGTATTTAATTCCGGAAGTGAGATAGAATTTGAGCGAAGAGGCGCAGCTGCTACTGTAACTCTTGGCTGGCAAGCAGTTGAATTTCAAACTGATGCCAGTGTACAAAGCGGCACCTTAAACATACCTTCCGGTTCTACAGTAGATAGTACAACCGCTTCTTTAAGTCCCGCAGTTGATGTAGATAAGTCATTTTTAGTTGTTACTACAAATGGCCATGCTTTAGCTGCTGGTGCAACCGGCGAGTTTGTTGTTCATGGTGAAATACCTGATAGCGGTGACGGCACATGCAGTATACTTAAGTTTACCCGTGCGAACTCAACAAATGATGTTAATATTTCTTGGTTTTGTGTAACTTTAAGTGACAGCAGTATTGTACAACCAGGCGTTCAAAGTTATTCAACAACTTCAGATAGTGTAACTTTAGGCACCTCAGTTGATGTTGAAAGAGCTTTTCCAATAATGTCAACTTCTTTAAATGCCGGTTTTAAAGATATGGATGCTTATTCTATCAGAAGCAATTTAAGCTCCGGCTCCTTAGCTTTTACCCGTGTAGCAGCTATGAGTGCAAATATCGCTTGGTATGTGCCTGAGTTAGCTCCTTTCACTATACTTACTCCTGATGGCGGCCAAACATTAAAAGTCGGAGATCCATATGATATTACCTGGACAACCTCATCTTCAGCTAATTTAGAGTATATCAATCTCAAGTGGTCTGATAATGGCACTACATGGACTGATGTTGCCGGAGCTGCGCCGGCTGATATGTTGGACCCGCAAGCTAAAAGCTTTCCCTGGACAATTCTTCCTGTAGCAGCAGAAATAGATACAGATTGCAAGGTAAAGATGATCAATACCAGAGCAGGATATGGTGAAGCAGAGGGCTATGTTGATATATCAGATGCTAATTTTACAATACAGAGCAAGCTCGAGCTGCAATTCCCTAACGGCGGGGAGAGCTGGCTGGTTGGCGATAATAAAGATATATCGTGGAAGTATTGGGGAAACTTCTCTCCTTTGACTACTGTTGAGTTAGAATATTCAGTAGATTACCCAAGTTATACAATATGGAACACTATAGATACCGTTGCCTACAATTACGGTGAGACCGGAGGCATCTGCCATTATACCTGGATAAATATTCCATTAGGGGCAGGCGGGCAGAATGTAAAGGTCAGGGTAAAATCAAGCAACAACCCCATAGTGATTTATGATGAAAGCAATGATCCTTTTATAATACAAGGCAGTATTAATCTAACCAAGCCGGTTACAGATGAGCTATGGCCTACAGGTTACGAGCGTAATATTGAGTGGACACTTAATTGCGGAGCTAGTGCTTCTACGACAGTTGATATTTATTATTCGCTGGATAACGGGGGTGAATGGAGTCCTGTAGCAGTTGCTCAGGATGCAGATAATGTACAATCTTATAATCCCGGCCCGGGCAAAGGGTCATATCCATGGACCCCTCCTTTAGCCCAAGCAAGTAATTTGGCTATAATAAAGGTTTATATAACCGGAGATGAAGCGACCAATGGTACAGTAAGTTTTGATATCACGCCCTCAATACAAGTTGACCAGCCAAACGCAGGAACAGGGACAGTGTTTGTTGATGGCTCAACCACCGTGGAATGGACTATAGGCGGAGGCGCAACTGATATTCTTCTGGTAGATATTTTCTATTGCACTGATTTTCTTGGGGCAAAAACTTGGGTTCAGATAGCAAACGATGTTGATACAACTCAAGGAGCGGGCAATACATGGCCTTGGGATAACATTCCCGACGCTATTACTGCTCAGGGAGGAATAAAAGTTGAAAGCGCAAATCATGCGCCAGGCACGATATACGATGAAAGTGAAGGAACATTTGCGATAAAAGGGTACCCTGAAATATTGACTCCGGTACTCGATTACATAGCGCCGGCAAATCAGAATTTAACGGTTACTTGGAAAGCGCACGGAGATTTAACCACGGCATACGGAAATACATTTAATTTGGAATACTCAAATAACGGTGGCACAGGTTGGGTCAGCCTGGGTGCGGCTTATGAGGGATTGAGCGGAGGCAGCACTACGAGTGAATCAAAAATAGTATTATCGGCAGACATACCTCTAGATAATCTCGGAGACTCTGATTCTATGTTGAGATTGAGATGCACCGATGACTCTGAGGTAGCCGGTAATTCGCCTACCTTCTATATTAGAGGAGACATATCTAATGTCGCAACCGATCTCTCCGAATATAATGTAGGTGATGTATGCACAATAACCTGGACTTCTTATCCCGCGACATGGGCAGGCCAGCCGGTTACCATAGAGTATGACGAAAATGGAGGAGCAGGCCCGTGGGACAATATTGTTATAGATTCATCCACAAATGTTGATGCAGGAACTTTTCCCTGGACAATACCTAACAATGCTGTACTTGGGGACAATATTATTATACGGGTAAAATTATCGACTGACCCGACAAATGAGGTTGTTGATGTTATAGATAACTCAATCGGACTTTACGGTAATCTTTTAATAACGCGGCCTACAACCAGCGCTATTGATACTCCGCTTGTGTGGGAAAGCGGTACGCAGGAAGCAATAAC
>JAGLUN010000080.1 GCA_023134705.1 Candidatus Omnitrophota bacterium
AAGCCTGCCCGTTAGGGCATACGGGCAAATAATGCTAACTGCATTATTTGGGTTAATTTTTTATCCTAACTCCGTATCTAAAAAAGGTGAAGGTAGTTTGAATCCATGAACTATTATGCTAATTTCTCTTGCATTATGACAGTTTTTCGATAAAATGGAACAGACTACAAAAGCCATAAGTATAAATTTTTTAACCAAGATTCTGAGTGTCCGGGCTTTGTCGGGATACGAAGTTTTTTGTGTTGAGTGTCATAAAAAAAGGAAAAATTGAAAAATTTTAAGGAGTCATCAGATGTCGATGTCTGAACAGCCTAATATTCTTGAACGCCGTCGTTTTATCCGTCACCCGATGTGTTTACCCCTGAAATACAAAATTATACAAAAAAAAATAGCCAAGAGAAATAAGGAAAAAGCCTATATTACAATAAACATAAGCCGGGCCGGATTGTTGTTTTCAGCAAAGGAACCGGTTCAATCTAATTCTACGATTATAATAAGAATACCGTTTCAACAAAAGATTTTTAACGTAAAAGCGAAAGTTATCCGTTGCGACAAAAATACCGAGACAAATCTTTATACCATAGGTGTTTCTTTCTTAAAATCTACGGATGCGTTTAAGGTCAAACTGATTGAACAGATGTATCTTATTAGCGAATACCGTGATTTACGAAGTATACAACTAGGCAAAGAAATTAGTCTTCAGGAAGCTTCTCAGGAATGGATAAAACATTATTCGAAAAGGTTTGAAAAACTTTACTGGTAATAAATTCCTCCGCACTACGAATTAATTATTATATTCAAGCGAATTCTATATTTGTAGTATTGTTTGTTATATTTTACGGAATAAAACCGGGGCAGATATTTTTTTAAGTTTAACAAGCATTAGTTATGAGCGAATTGCATAAAAAAACCAAAGAAATTACGGAATTAGTTTTTAAGTCCTCGCGAAAGGCCCGTGAGGAAACTAACGCCGAGCCGGAGCCGCATCTTACCCAGCCTATTACTTGGCCTGTCGAATGTGTTGTTGGACCGGGGCTTGAAGGCGCGATTGCCTGTGAAAGTAAAATTGGATATGTGAATGGCTTAAAAGGGTGGCTTATTTACCGGGGCTATGACATATTCGATCTCTGTGCCTATTCTACCTATGAAGAGGTAAGTTATTTGCTCTTGTATGGTTATCTTCCTACGGCCGTCCAGTTAAAAGCGTTTAAAAAGAATCTCATCCAATGCCGTAATGTGCCTAATACCTTACGCTTATTGATGAGTTTTTCGATCGAAGAAATGAATCCAATGGCTGTATTGCGGCTGGGAACAAATCTCATGCGTCAAGAATTTACCTACATAGACAGAGATGGTCTTGTACCTAAAAGGGGGAAAGTGATTGGAACAGATGAAGATTCTATCCCTATGGAAACCGTTCCCCGAGGTGAAGAACATGCTATTTATGAATTTAAAGATTCGGATCCTTTTAAAAGTAAGGAATTGTCTAAATTTGATCTAGAACCGGCTATAGGTTATAAATCCTGTTATCGGTTGATATCCGGAGTTGCCACAATCGCGGCAGCAATCGTCCGGATTCGTCAGCAAAAATTTCCGATTGATTCCGATCCGGAATTAAGTCACGCGGCTAATCTTATTTATATGATGACAGGTAAGCAGCCGACACCGGAAGAGGAACGTATTATGGACATAGCGCTTATATTACATGCCGATCATGGTATTAACGCGAGTACTTTCGCGGCTATGGTGGTGGCGTCGACTCTTTCCGATATGTATTTTTCTGTTGGTTCAGGCATTGCGGCTTTAAACGGTCCTCTTCACGGCGGGGCTAACGAACAGGTTCTTCATATGTTGCGTGAAATAGGGGAGGTTAGTAACGTAAAATCATGGTATAAGAAATCCCGAAAAAAGAAACAAAAAATTATGGGATTCGGACATCGGGTATATAAAGCTTATGACCCTAGAGCGCGGATTTTACGTCCTCTGGCTAAACACCTCGCAAAAAGAAACAAAGAATCCGGGAGGCTGTTCCAAGTTGCGAAGGCTTTGGAAAAAGAAGTTATATCAACGCTTGGGGTCAAAAAACGTATATTTCCCAATGTTGATTTTTATTCAGGTATTGTTTACGATTCTCTTGGTATTCCTCCGGAAATATTTACTCCGATTTTTGCTGTAAGCCGTGTTTCAGGCTGGACCTCACGAATAATGGAATACCTTGAAAAAAACCGTATTTTTCGTCCCCGGGCAATATACATTGGTCAGTTTAATAAAAAATATGTTTCGTTGGAGGAACGCACTAATAAAACGCGATAAATATAATTAGTGCCGATAACGGGAAAAGGTGAATAATGGAAATTAGAGGAATAATGACTAAAGATGTTATTAGCGTGAGTCCAACAATGAAAGTACATGCACTCGCTGAATTATTCATTAAGAAAAACATTAGCGGTGCGCCTGTAGTTGATGATGAGAATAAACTTTTGGGGTTGGCATTAGAAGAAGGACTTATATTCCAGGATAAAAAAGTGCACCTCCCTACCTTTATTAACCTTTCTTTAGGATTCCTTACCCTGGGCACTCATAGATACGAAGAAGAGATTAAAAAAATTGCTGGAAGTACAGTGTCGGACATCATGGAAAAAGACTTTATCGCTCTTTCCCCGGATAGTTCTCTTGCAGATGTAGCTACGATGATGGTTGAAAAAGGGATTTATTATTATCCGGTTGTGGAAAACGAGAAGTTGATCGGCGTAGTCACAAAAAAAGATATTGTGCGGGTTATTGCCCAGGGAAACGTCTGAAATAGCAAATAGCAAATAGCAAATGGCTAATGGCTTATAGCATATAGCATATAGCATATAGCATATAGCATATAGCATATAGCATATAGCATATAGCATATGGCTTATAGTCAAGCATTGAGTGAGTTAAACAAAAAATTATTTGTTTTTTTAAATTATTAGCTATAAGCCATTTGCTATTAGCTAAACAGCGCCCATGGCCCAATGGATAGGGCATCTGGCTTCGGACCAGAGGGTTGCAGGTTCGAGTCCTGCTGGGCGCGCGATTTGGCAAATAGCTTATGGCATATGGCTAATGGCTGATGGCTAATAGTAAAGCGACAAATAATTACATAATGGAGAATGATTATCAATATAAAGACCTGGTAGCGACCAGATTATACTGCCCTACTTGTCGCGGTTCTATGCCGGTAAGAGAGCGATTACTTTTAGTTCTTCCGGACGGAGATCTTTATGAGTATCTTTGCTGTAACTGTGGACAAACCTTGGGAGATAAAAAGGTTTCAAAAGGGCATGATTTTTTACTTTAAGATTGTAGTTGGTTTGGGGATATATTTGGTAAACAGTTTGATAACATATTTTTCTTAAACTAACTACTAACAACAAACTGCTCATGGTGTATTGTACTAATTCGTGCCAATTCGTGTGAAATTTGTGATAATTCGTGTTTCAAACAGACTACATATTAATACATTTCTCTTGAGTGCCTTTAAGAACCGTGATAAAATTCACTTTAGCTATTAGCTATTTGCCAGTAGCTAATTTGCGCCCGTGGCTCAATTGGATAGAGCATTTGGCTACGGACCAGAAGGTTGCAGGTTCGAGTCCTGCCGGGCGCGCGATTTGGCATATGGCGAATGGCGAATAGCTAATAGTGTGACTTGTGACTTCGTGACTCTACATTAACTCATGGCACGAACCGGCCAGTTAGACCTTCCTTTACATTACGGAAAAGCGCCAAGGTGGCTTTTTGAAAAAATGAAATTGCTGGCGCGTAGTGTTTCAGAAATAATCATTATCGAATTCGGTAAAGACTATTTTTTAAAGCGCTTAAGCAATCCCTTTTGGTTCCAGGCCTTTGGCTGTGTGTTAGGTTTTGACTGGCATAGTTCCGGGTTAACCACAACCGTTTGCGGAGCTTTAAAAGAAGCGTTTCGTGATTTAAAAGATAGCGGGATTTATGTTTGCGGAGGAAAAGGGGCAACATCCCGTAAAACTCCTCAGGAAATTGAATCAATTGCTTATAATTTAGCTAAAGCTCCCCAAAGTTTAATTTACGCTTCAAAAATGGTGGCAAAAGTTGATAATAACGCTTTGCAGGATACATTTATCCTTTACCATCATACCTTTATTTTTACCAAGCAATTTAACTGGATTGTAATTCAGCAAGGAATGAGTGATATTGGCAAATGGGCAAGGCGTTATCATTGGTCGTCTGAGAATTTTAATTCTTTTGTTGAGGATCCTCATGAAGGAATCGTGAGCGATAAAAGTTTTTTAACATTGAATATGGTGGATAAGGGAAAAGAAAAATCGCGCGATTTAATCGGGCAATTATCCCAACGGAAGCCGGAAGACAATTTTAATGACCTGATAAGCCTGAAAAAAGAAATTCAGAGTTTGCCTTCCCGGCATCGGGTTCTCCTGGAGGATATAAACCCTAAATATTTGCACAAAATTTTCCTTAAAACATACGAAAATAAACCTGAAAATTTTGAAAGGCTTCTCTCCTTAGCGAATGTGGGCGGTAAAACTTTAAGGGCGCTTGCTTTAATAAGTGACCTTATCTATGGTGAATCATTAAGTTTTCGTGACCCGGCAAGGTTTAGTTTTGCCCATGGCGGAAAAGACGGGTATCCTTATCACGTAAATTTAACTGAATATCAAAGAACAGTAGATATTTTGAATAAAGCGGTTAATAAAGCGAAAATCGGCTGCACTGATAAGGTAAGGGCCTTGAAACGACTGCATACATTTTATTCAACACAAAATACGAAAAAAATAAGGCATAAAATTTCAAATTGAGATAGGGTGCAGCCGTATACTCGATACTCGATACTCGATCCTAGATGCTCGATACTAGATGTAACTTAAAACTTATAGCTTACAGCTTATAACTGAATTTAGCGAACAAAAGATGCAGCCAAAAGGGGCTGTTGTTTAAAATATTCGATTTGTATTCGGTGAGTTTCGGCGATAATAAATAAAATGGAGGGAGATTATGAAAATTTTGGTTGCGTATTATTCCCGGGGTGGGACCACCAAGCAAATGGCTGAAATTATCAGTGAGGAAATTAAAAACAACAAGGTCGGAGTGGATTTAAAAAGCGTGGAGGAGATAAAAGCGGAAGCTTTTTTGGACTACGACGGGATAATTATCGGTTCGCCTACTTACTATGGAACTATGGCAGCCGAAGTTAAAAAACTTCTCGATGATAGTGTGTCTTTTCACGGCAAACTTGACGGCAAAATCGGAGGGGCTTTTTCTTCAAGCGCTAATACTGCCGGAGGGAATGAAACCACGGTTCTTTCTATTTTAGAAGCAATGCTAATTCACGGGATGGTTATCCAGGGAGACTTTACGGGAGATCATTACGGCCCGGTTGCTGTCGCAGAAGTAGACTCAAGATGTAGAAAGAATTGCCTCAGGTTTGCCCAAAGATTCGTAGCTTTATTAAAAAGAAAATGAAAGAAAAGGGGAGTTGGATCCTAGATCCTGGATCCTAGATGCTCGATACGCGATACGCGATACGCGATACTCGATACTCGATACGCAATACGCGATACTAGTAAAGAATATAGAAATACAGTGGAGTTTACTTGACGCAACTTTACGCAACTTTAAGCAACCTTAAGTAACTTTAAGTAACCTTAAGTAACTTTAAGTAACCTTATATACAATACACAATACGCGATACTAGTAAAGAATATAGAAATACAGTGGAGTTTACTTGACGTAACTTTACGCAACTTTAAGCAACCTTAAGTAACTTTAAGTAACCTTAAGTAACCTTATACACGATACGCAATACTCGATAGGTATTTTATCCTTTTTTTTCCTCCATGGGATACGGATTTATCCTTGTTATTTTCGTAACTTTCTCTTCCTTAATTTCTAAATTGCCAAAGGCCGGGATTTGGCTTATAATAGTAAAGAGATGTATAGGAATATTTCTGATTTTAAAAGACGGAAGGTTAGTCCGGAAAAGTTATCTGTTCTCCCCGGAGTTAATAAGGCAGGTTTTTAATGCTGAGAAATAGCGATTTAGTCATTGATTTATATGAGCTTACTATGGCTCAGGTTTATTTCAAACATCGACAGAACGCTCAGGCGACTTTTGATTTATTTATCCGTGCTCAAAACAGACCTTTTTACGTGGCTTGCGGTATTGATGACGCCATAAATTCTTTGGAAAATTTTAAATTCAATAAAAACGAAATGAATTATCTTAGAAGCCTGGGCATGTTTGACGAAGAATTCCTTAAATACTTGGCGAATTTCAGATTCGAAGGGACGGTATGGGCTTTAAGGGAACCGGAAATAGTGTTTGCTTATGAACCGATTTTAAGAGTTACCGGTGATCTAATTGAGGCTCAGATTGTGGAAAGCCTTCTTTTAAACCAGATAAATCTCGCGACAACATTAGCTACTAAGGCGGCAAGAGTGGTTTTTTCAGCAGAAGGTAAAGGGGTTTACGATTTTGCTTTACGCCGGACACAAGGAGTAGATGCGTCCTTAGCTTGTGCTAAGTATTCATATATGGTAGGGGCTCAAGGTACGTCTAATATTTTAGCGGGTTCTTTGTATAAAATCCCAGTCGTGGGAACCATGGCCCACTCTTTTGTCATGAGTTTTGACCGGGAGATAGAAAGCTTCTTGAATTTCGCTAAAGAATTTCCTGCTAAGACAATCCTTCTCGTAGATACTTATGATGTTAAGAAAGGCGTGGAGTCAGCAATAAAAGTAGCGATTTTTTTAGCGAAAAGAGGCGTAAATCTTGTGGGAATAAGATTAGATAGCGGAGATTTAATTCTTGATGCTTGTTATGCTCGGCACTTATTAGACAAAAAAGGGTTTATCGATACCATAATATTTGCTTCGGGAAGTTTGGATGAGTATAAGATTAAAGGACTTATAAAAGCAAAAGCGCCTATCGACGCTTTTGGTATAGGTACGAACATGGGATGTTCTTCTGATTTGCCCTATACGGATGTGATATATAAACTTGTGGAAATAAAAGGGAAAGGTAAAAGTTTTATTCCTGCTATGAAGTTAAGCAAAGATAAAGTTACCTATCCGGGAAGAAAACAGGTTTTCAGAAAATTCGACGCTAATGGGAAAATGTCTCAGGATTGGCTTGGTCTGAATAAAGAAACAATGCCGGGGAAAAGAATGCTGAAAAAAATAATGGTAAAAGGGAAAAGAATTTGTAAAGAAAAGACTTTAAAAGAAAAAAGGGAGTCTTTTCTTGGCAAATCGTTTTCACTTCCTGACTATTTAAAAGACCTTTCTCCTCAGCGGACTTATTCGGTAAAGATTACAAAAAGCTTATACAGTTTAACAAATAGTTTGATTGACCAGATAAAACAAAGAATAAAAAAGAAAGTGATTTTTTTAGATATCGATACCCAGGTTGACTTTTTAGATAAAAAAGGAGCTTTGTATATTCCCGGGGCAGAAAAAATAATCGTCAATTTAAACAAGCTAACAGAATTCGCTTCCAAACAGAAAATTCTTATTCTTTCTTCTCAAGACATTCACCGGAAGGATGACCCTGAGTTTAAAGAGTTTCCCCCTCACTGTATAAAAGGGACTGTGGGTTGCCGGAAGATAAAAGGCACTCTTTGGGGCAAAAATAAACGGATTTCTTCTGATAAAGCCTGCTCTTTTGAGGAGATAAAACGAATAAAGAGTAAGTACCCTCAGATAATTTTAGAAAAAAACATTTTAAACCTTTTTTCTAACCCGAATCTTTTGAACTTTCTGGAGGCTATTTCTCCTGATAAAATTGTTGTTTATGGAGTGGCTACGGAACATTGTATAAGAGAAGCCGTGGAAGGGCTTGTAAAAGAAAGTTTTGAAATAATCCTTGTTGAAGATGCGATTAAAGAAATTTCTAAAAAAGAAAAGGATAAATTGTTTATTTTCTGGAAGAAAAAAGGTGTTGAATTTATAAAGACAGAGAAAGTCTTTTCTTTGCTTGAATCCTTTTGATTTTTTATCCCTTTTTTTAACAAACCATAAACTACTCGTGGAGATTATAGTTTGCCCAGAAACCTTTATTGTGGGTCATTCGTAATAAATAAGGAGTTAGAGAGAAAAGCCATTTAACTATATAAAAACATTTTTTAAGAAAACCTGAATTACATTCAGGTAACTTTTCCTTACAGGTTTCCTTGGCGTATAGCCCATATTAAGGTTTTTATACTTTCCTATACGCCAAGAAAGGATTTTTTCGCCCTTATCTGAAAATAATATAAAAAAAATTTAATTCGGCGAAAATCGGCGGGTTCGGTGGTTAAATAAAATATCTGTTTTTATATTTTAACCTTTTATAAATTGTATCCAGTTAATCCAGTTGATCCTGTCAAAAAAAAGTGATTGACAGGATGATTCCACTTACTCCCCAGTATTGACATCCCTATATTTTTATGCTATTTTAACAAAAATGCGGCGGTGTTTTTTATTGATGAGTTAAATTTTATAACCTAAAGAGATGTCTCTTGTTAGAGACAATTTATTTTTCTATCCGCATTATCCGTTAAGAGATTTTATGAATAAAAATAAAACTATCGGCATAATCGGTTTCGGAAACATGGGATCTGCTTTGGGTTTAGCTTTAAAAGAAAACGGCTGGCAGGTTAATATTTACGATAAAGACCGGCGCAGGTTAAAGAAAAAGAGGCATATCGTTATTTGTAAGGATTCCCGCGACCTAATTAAGAAAAGTCCGATAGTAATTATTGCCGTAAAACCTCAGGATATCCTTCCTTTATTAGAGGAAACGAAAAATTTAATTTCTACCTGCGCGCCTCTTATCATATCTATTGCCGCGGGAGTTTCTACGTCTTTTTTTGAACGGCGGGTCAAAGGCTTAAAAATAATACGGGTTATGCCTAATCTGGCGGCAAAAAAAGGACAATCCGTATCTTTTGTTTCTAAAGGAAAATTTGCCAAATCAGGGGATTTAGCCCTTGCAAAACGCATTTTTACGTGTGTCGGCAGCAGTTTCACCATAGGTGAAGTTTTCCTGGATAAAGCAACGGCTATTTCCGGAAGCGGCCCGGGTTATATCTATTACTTTATGGAATGTTTATATTCAAGCGCTGTCATGCTCGGATTTAAAAAAGATATCGCGAAGAAAATGGTAATTCTTACTTTTCTGGGAGCGGTTAACCTGATTAAAGATGAGAACACTGATTTCAGCGATTGGATACAAAAAGTGACTTCCAAGGGTGGCACAACTGAAGCTGCTTTAGGCTTGTGGGAGAAAAAGGGCTTGAAAAAGTTAATTCGGCAAGGTGTAAACTCCGCGTATTCCCGGGCTAAGGAACTTAATACTTATAAAGGAGGTTGTAAATGTTAGGGATTATTAAAAGTTTCAATCCTAGTTTTTATCCTAAAATAACAAGACAATCTTTATGGAAAAGTTTGGGATTTTTCCTCGTTTTTATAATTATAATCAGTGCGATTCTTTCTTTTAAAATTAGTTCGGATGTCAAGAGACAACTGCCGGTTGCCGAGGCCTGGCTGTATGAAAATATCCCTCAGATTGTTTCGGATTTTCCGCCTTTAGAAATTGAAAACGGGAATTTAGTGCTCCCCGAAAAAACGTATATTAAAGAATGGGAAGATCAATTTTCTTTGGTGATAGAGCCGGACCCGAAAAAAATCTATCCAATTTTAGACGAATATTCGAATGTCGTGGTTTTTACCCAGAAGAAGCTCATAATAAAAACAAGTAACCCTAAGACTAACCAGTCAAAGGTAGAAACACAGGATTTAAGCAAAGTAAAACTTTTCAAGATAGATCAGATCGATACCGGCCTGAAATTTACTTTTGAGAACAAAGAATTTGATGTTACCCCTTCAACGATAGAACGCTTTCTTGAAAAACTGTATTTATTTGTATTCCCTTTGGTTTTTCTCTGGTTTTTTTGTGTTTACATATTTACCAAACCGGCTCAGATTCTAATTTTTAGCCTGGTTTCCCTGATATTTAACAAGAATTTGAAAACAGGTCTATCTTATAAACAGCTGCTTAATATCGGCACTTACGCTTTAGTTCCGCCTACGCTTTTAGCCGCAACCAAAGATATAGCAAATTTAAAAATACCTTTATTCGGGGCTGTCTATGTATTAATTTACATTCTCTATTTTTTCTGGGGGATAAAAGCAACCCGGGAACTTCCGAAGGAGATAAAAGAGGATAAAAACGACAATTGATTATAATGAATTAGCTGAGAAGCCTTGAAGGGAGTGAATGCGTTATATTCTATTTTTAGTGTCCTGATGTCTTAGCGGTTAAAAGATATAGCCGGGGGCAAACTTTTCTTTCTGAGGCAGTCTTAGTCGGAAATTTTAAATAGAAGATATCGGCATAAAAATATATCGGGATTGTTAACAAAGGAGGTAAGGGTATGGAAAACGGTAATGTTGCGGTTTTTCTTTTTGTCGCTTTCGTTCTCGGGCTTGCGATATATGCTTATATGGCTGTGTGTTTACAGACAATAGCCAAAAAGACGAATGCCGAAAACGACTGGTTTGCCTGGATACCCATAGCCAATATCTATCTGATGTCTATGATTGCCGGTAAAGAATGGTGGTGGCTTCTGCTTTGTCTTATCCCTTATGTAAATATAGTTTTCCTTATTATTTTATGGATGGGGATTGCTGAAGCTCGTAATAAACCCAAATGGTTAGGAATATTGATGCTGGTTCCCATAGCGAATTTGGTTATGCCCGGTTATCTGGCTTTTTCCGACTAACCGGAAAAATGCTATACCCTAACAGGCAGGCTTCGCACTTGAAAACGCGGAATGCTCATAACGCTCAGTAACCTAAATAGTTGCGTTGCGCCGAAAAAATGCAATTATAAAAAGATGCGCATTTTTTTCGGCATACCCCGCCAAAAAATCCTAAATTTCCCTAAGGAAATTTAGGAGGCGGCCCTATGGGCAAAAAATGCAAGTGCATTTTTTGGGTAGTAAAAATTGCACTAATCG
>JAGLUN010000081.1 GCA_023134705.1 Candidatus Omnitrophota bacterium
CCTGTAGGCGGAAGATCCGCCTCCGGCGGAAAAATAGAAAATGGAAGATAGCAAAATGTTTGATCCTCGATACTAGATACTCGATCCTCGTTGTTAAATGCATTAAAAAATTTTAAACGAACATCTAGGATCTAGCATCGAGCATCCAGCATCTATCGCTCAATTCTCCTTTTCATCTTTCGTCCCTCGTCTCCCCTCATCCCTCGTTTTTTCTGTACTCTGCCTTCTGTCTTCTTCCATTTCTCTATCGAGTATCCAGCATCGAGGATCCAGCATCCAAGATCCTCCTCCACTCTCTACTATTTATCATCTGCGTCTTAAGAGAGGATCTTCCATCCCCAAACTCTCAAACGCTCTTATCCTGAACCGGCAGCTATCACATTCTAAACAAGGGAATTCCCCGCCTTGATAACAAGACCAGGTAAGCTCAAAAGGAACTCCTAAAGAACGCCCCATTTTTATTATTCCTTTTTTATCTTTTTTAATCAAAGGAGCGGCGATTTTCACGCCTTTTTGTTTTATGCCTAAGTTTACGGCTGACTCAAAGCTTTTTAGAAACTCCGGACGGCAATCAGGATAACCGGAGTAATCCTGGGTATGCGCCCCGATAAAAATCTTTTTTGCTCCCCAGCTATCCGCTAAAGAAAAAGCGTAACTTAAGAATATCACATTCCTGGCCGAAACATAAGTCGAAGGTATTTCTTTTCCACTTAGATCCCGGCCTGAGGGTACTTCTATATTTTTCCGGGTAAGAGATGATTTTGTCCAGGCTAAATCTATCTTAAGCCGGTAATAACCGACCTTATTAATCTTGGCTATCTTCTCTGCCTGCCTGATCTCTTTTTTATGCCGCTGTCTATAATCAAAAATAAGGGCAATAAGTTTATATCCGTTTTTTCTGGCAAAGTAAAGCGTAGTTACCGAATCAATGCCCCCGGATAATAAAATAACCCCCTTCTTTAAGAACCCGTGTTGTTTTCGCGAACTCATATTCTACTCGAAATAAACCGCGCAGGCCTTCTCTGTCTCCCAAACTCTAACTTCTTCTAATCTGACCCCTTGTTGTAGGATCCTTCCTTTCAGCTTAAAATATAAGGACTTAGCGATATTCTCCGAACTCGGGTTATAACCTTTTCCGCCTGAGGCGGATCCGCCTTTAGCGGAAAAATAATCGAGCTCATTAAGACATTTATGGTCAAATTCCTCCAGGACTTCACCAACAATCTTTTTCAAGTCACTAAAATCCATAACCATTCCCAAAGAATCAAGCGCATCCGACGAAATAATGGTTTCAACCTTCCAATTATGTCCGTGTAAGCTTTCACACTTACCTTTGTAATTTCGTAAAAAATGAGCCGCGCTGAATTCGGAAATGACTTTTATCTTATACATAATTTATTCCTATTTGTACCCGCGTCTTCTCCATCTGCGAGAATCTGCGTCTATCCGCGTCTTTACACGTTTACTACTTTCGGTTTACTTACTTTTCTTTCTAAAAACAAGGTTGCCATTTTCAAAAAGTTACCCGGATCATCGCTAACATAAAACTCTTTTGAAGGGCTTAATTTATTATTAGAAAGATTATTCTGTTCCAAAACAGCCTTAGCATTAACAGCCACCTCTTCTGCCGAATCTATAAGGAGGACTCCCTTTAAAAATGAAACAAGAGATTCTTTCAAAAGAGGATAATGCGTACAGCCTAAAATCAAGGTATCCACTTTTTGTTTTATCGCCTCCAAATAAAACTTAATTACTCCATCCAAGATCTTCCCTGGAAACATACCTTCTTCTACCAGAGGAACGAATAAAGGACAGGCTAAAGAATGAACCTGAACCTTTTTATCTTTTTTTATAATCTCCTGTTCGTAAGTTCCGCTGTTTATCGTAGATCTTGTGGCAATCACTCCGATTTTTCTTGTTTTAGATACTAACAGGGCCTTTTCTACTGAAGGAGAAATTACTCCGATTACCGGCACACGAAATATATTTTTTAGATATTCCAAGCTTAAGCTGGAAGAAGTATTACAGGCTACAACTACAATCTTAACTTTCTTTTTCAGAAGGAACAAAATATTTTGCATACTAAACCGGACTATTGTCTCCCGGGATTTATTTCCATAAGGCACTCTGGCTGTATCCCCAAAATATACAATATCTTCATACGGCAAAATTCTCTCTATCTCCCGGAAAACAGTGAGCCCTCCTACTCCGGAGTCAAAGATACCGATAGGTCTTTTTTTTAGACGGTTCATACTCTTAATTTAATTAATTCCGTTTAGCTAATCTGCTATAATGATTATTTAAAGAAACTACACCTAAAGCGATTGCCCGGGCAACTTCTTTTTGGTAACGGGAGCTTCTTAAAAGTTTTTCTTCATAACGATTGCTTAAATAACCTATTTCTACCAGCACACTCGGTACATGATTATATTTTAAAACATAAAAGGGAGCTCCTCTTGGAGTTTTTACTTTAAATCCCAGTTTCTTAAAAGTATTCACCAGGGTAGAAGCTGTATTTAAACTAAAGGCATTATTCTTTCCCTTGACTAAGTCAGAAACAATTTTTTGAGTACACTTGGAATAATGCCCTTCCGCAGGACGAGAAACCTGTTTTGCCAGTTTACTCAGCCTTTTTTCGCTATTAAAATGACGGGAGGACAAATGATATACTTCTACTCCGCTTACTTTACGGCTGTGGTTAGCATTAGCATGAACACTTATAAATAAATCCGCCCTTCTCTCCCTGGCTATATCCACTCTTCTTTGTAAAGTTAAATAGATATCGGTTTTGCGGGTTAAATACACCTTGAATCCTCTTGTTTCCAACTCTCTCTTAAGAAGCTTTGACACTTTAAGATTAACATCCTTCTCTTTGAGTCCTCCTCTTGAAATTGCTCCCGGGTCTTTTCCTCCATGGCCAGGGTCAATAACAATTATTTTCATAGAAATGGCCGGAGTAATTTTACGAATTTTTTTGGAAATAAGTTTTCCTAATTCCTCGGGGATAAAAATTCTGCCTTTTTCATAAAACGGGGAGCCTCTTAAATTAAAAATTTCCCCGTTAAAATAGACAAGGAGGGAATTCAGAACGAGCCGGATATCTTTATCTGTAGAGTTTAAGGTTAAAATATCATCCAGAGTATTAAAAGAATAATTTAGATTGTTCTTTTTACAAAACTGCTTCATCTCCTGAAACCGTACCTTTTCCCTGGTAGGAGACATTCTCGAGGAGACACTCACGCATCCGCAAAGGAAAACAGTTATTAAAAATAGACTAAACAATTTTTTCATAACAATAAATATCCTTTTATTTTATGTCTTTTCATCCTTCGTCCCTCGTTTTTTCCACTCTCTACTATTTATCGTCTGCGTCTACCTACAGTCCCAATATAGCCTTAGCGATCTCAAAGTAAAGAAGGATACCAACTACATCGACGATCGTAGCGATTAAAGGCCCGCTCATAAGAGCCGGGTCTAAATTCAACCTGCGGAATATAATAGGCAAAGTGGCTCCCAGGATCGTTGCTAACAACACGGTTGATCCCATAGAAACTCCGACAGCCACACTTAAAAGCCAGTCCTTCTGGAGAACCACCACTATTACCCCGCCTACTAAGGCCAAAGTCCCACCGATAGATAAACCCACTAACAATTCCCGGGAAATAACTCTAAAAAAATCCCGGACTTTAATATCACCAACAGCCAGACTTCTTATAATTATCGCCGAGGACTGAGTTCCGGTATTACCTCCCACAGCTACTAATATAGGAACAAAAAAAGTCAAAACTATCATCTGCTGGATAGCAGCATGATTCTTCTGCATTACCAACGCGGTAATCGTCTCAAAAACGACTAAAAGTATAAGCCAGAAGCTTCTCTTCCAAACTATGCTAAAAATAGGGGCCTCAATATAGGGTTTATCAACCGGTAAAACCGCGGCAATCTTTTCAAAATCTTCAGTAGCCTCATCCTCCAAAACATCAACTAAATCATCAAAAGTCACTATTCCCAAAAGCTTATCATTATTATCCACCACCGGAAGGACAATTAAATCATACCGTTTAAAAATATTGGCAGCTTCTTCTTTATCAGCATTAACCTTAACTTTAATTATCTCCCTGAACATAATTTCAGAAATTTTACTTTCCGGCTTACCCAACACAAGTTTTTTTAAAGATACGACACCTTTTAACTTTTTCTCTCTATCTAAAACATAACAATGATAAATAGTTTCTTTTTCAAGCCCTACTTCCCTTATATGGGCTAAAGCCTCTTCAACAGTCATATCTTCGTAAAGCTGGACAAAATCAGGTGTAAGTAACCTCCCCACAGAATGTTCGGGATAATTAAGAATCTCTAAGGCCACCTTGCGTTCTTGGGGAGATAAGAAACTTATGAACTTTTTGACCAATTCCGCCGGCATATCTTCAAAAAGCTCGGTTCGGTCATCAGGAGACATTTCATTCAAGATGTTTTTTATTTCCTGGCTGGTTAAAGAAGCAAGTAATTCCTCCTGTTCTTCTACCGGCAGATACTCAAAAACATCTATGGCTCTTCCAGGAGAAATCATACGAAAGATGAAAAGCCGCTGAAAAGGCTTTTCCAGGCGGGAAATTAAACTGGCTATATCCTCAGGATGTTTAGGAAGCAGCCTTTTTATCTCCAAAAATTTCTTCCCGGCGATTAAATCTTCGATTTTAGATACTAATTCTTCCCACATAATTCAGACAATACCCCCATTATATAATGGATTATATTACTTAAGATTTTACCGCGCTTCTTTAAGAAAGTCAATGAAACTCCGGTAACGCAAGCGAAAATGTGTA
>JAGLUN010000082.1 GCA_023134705.1 Candidatus Omnitrophota bacterium
CTTTGCATTTTTCCATGGTAACCTCGACTTTTCCAAATTTGCCCGTGGAAAATTTGGAGTCGACCCGTGCGAAGCCTCCCCGTCAGGGTTATACGGGCAAATAATGCTAACTGCATTATTTGGGTTAATGATAAGACAGAAAAGAGAAGTAGAAATGATAATTGCTATAGATGGCCCGGCCGGTTCGGGTAAGACCACAATATCCCGTCTTTTAGCGAGAAAGCTGAATATTTCTTACCTGGATACTGGAGCTACCTATAGAGTTTTAACCCTTAAAGCTTTGAGAGAGAATATTGATTTGGACGATTATGAAAAAGTGAAAACTTTAGCCGAAACTCTGGATATCAGGATGGAAAAAAATAAAGTTTATCTTGACGGCGAAGAGGTAAGCGAAGAGATCAGAGTTCCATTAATTGACAAGAATATCTCTAAAATTGCCGCTAACCCTATGGCCAGAAAAGTATTAGTTAATATCCAGCGAAAAATGGCTGAGGGCGGAGATTTTGTAGCCGAAGGAAGGGATGTAACAACGGTAGTTTTTCCCGGGGCGAAATTCAAATTCTATATGGATGCTTTTTATTTTGAGCGTGTAAAAAGGCGGCATAAAGAATTAAAAGAAAAAGAGGTAAATATATCTTTGGAAGAATTGACTGAGCAGATCAGAAAAAGGGATGACTCAGACTTTACCAGGAAGAATTCACCTTTAAAGAAAGCAGCGGATGCTGTATATGTGGATACTACAAACTTAACTTTGGAACAGGTAGTTGATAAACTACTTTCGTATATTGAGATTGGGGATAGATTAAAAGATGATTAACCAAGATTTAATAAGGAATTTTTGTGTTATCGCTCATATTGATCATGGCAAGTCTACTTTTGCCGATCGGATTTTGGAATTGACAGGTGCGGTGGATAAACGTACATTTCATGACCAATTTCTTGACAGGATGGAATTAGAAAAGGAGAGGGGCATTACTATAAAAGCCAAGGCAGTAAGAATGTCTTTTAACAGTACAGACGGCAAAGAGTACGTTTTAAACTTTATTGATACTCCCGGACATGTAGATTTTACTTATGAGGTAGCTAAATCTCTAAAAGCCTGCGAAGGTGTGATCCTTTTAGTTGACGCTTCTCAGGGAGTAGAAGCGCAAACAGTAGCTAATTTCTATTTAGCTTTAGAGAATGATTTGAAGATAATGCCGGTAATTAATAAAATTGATCTACCTTCCGTGGATATAGAGAGAACGCTTTTTCAAATGGAAGAAGCCTTTAGTTTTAAAAAAGAAGAGGTATCTTTAATTTCCTCCAAAGAAGGCACAGGTGTATGCGAATTGATCGAGAGAATTATAAAGGAGATTCCCCCGCCTTCCGGAGAGATAGATAAACCTTTAAAAGCTCTTCTTTTTGATTCCAGTTTTGATCCTTACAGGGGGGTGATTGTTTTTGTACGACTTTTTGAAGGTAGTGTAACTTTAAATGACAATATTCTTATGATGTATAAGAATAATACTTATAAGGTGGAGGAATTGGGAGTATTTTTGCCGCAGCCGGTAAAAAAGGGATCTTTAAGTTGCGGAGAGGTTGGTTATCTTTGTTGCAATATTAAGAATCCCCATGAGGTGGATGTAGGGGATACGATTACTTTAAAAGATAATTTAACAGCTGCCCCTTTTCCTGCTTATAAAAAAATGTCTCCTATGGTTTTCTGCGGAATTTTTCCTTCTTCTCCTAAAGAATACACAAACTTAAGAACAGCTATAGAGAAATTACGCCTTTCTGATCCCTCTTTTGTGTATGAACCGGATAGTTTAGGATCTTTAGGTTATGGATTCAGATGTGGATTCTTGGGGTTACTTCATATGGAAGTAGTCCAGGAAAGGCTGGAGAGAGAGTTCGGCCTGGATTTAATTTTGAGTTCTCCCAACGTAAAGTATACGGTAAAAAAGACTGACGGAGAAATGATTGATGTAGAAAGTCCTCATCAGCTTCCTCTTCCTCCACAGATTGATGAGATTTATGAACCATTTGTAAGAGCGGCCATTCTTACACCCATAGAAAATATGGATGCCATTTGTGAGTTGTCAAAGTCACGCAGAGGGGAGTTTATCAGGACGGAATATTTGGGTAAAGACAGGCTGAATGTTATTTTTGAACTGCCGCTTGCGGAAATCATTATTGATTTTTATGATAAGATAAAGTCAGTAACCCACGGATTTGCCTCTTTGGATTACGAATTTATTGCTTACCGGAAAACAGAGGTTGTAAAAATAGATATACTTTTTAATAAAAGGCAGATAGAAGCTTTTTCTATCCTGGTACATAAAGAAAAAGCGGATTCTAAAGCAAGAGCGGTAACGAGGAAATTGAAAGAATTAATTCCCCGCCAAATGTTTGAAGTGAATATCCAGGCAACTATCGGTTCGAGAATAATTGTGTCGATGAGAGTACCTCCTTTAAAAAAGAATGTTACCGCGAAATGTTACGGAGGAGACATTACCAGGAAAAGGAAGCTTTGGGAGAAGCAGAAAAAAGGCAAGAAAAAGATGAAGCAATTGGGTAATATCACTATTCCCCAAAAGGCTTTTTTAGAAGTGTTGCGTATATGATAGACGCAGATTTTTGCGAATCAAACGCGGATGACCGCAGATTAAGAATGGGATTAAGAGAATTATTTTATGATTTTTGTGTCTTAGTATCTAAATATTTATATGGAGGGGAAGTATGGTGAAAGGATTTTTTACAAAGGACAATATGAAAAAGCAGGGTAAAGAATGGAGCGAGGCAATAATTGTCGCTATCTGCCTGGCAGTATTTGTGAGGACATTCTTTTTTCAAATATACAAAATTCCTACCACTTCTATGGTTCCTACTCTCAAAGTGAAAGATAAAATTTTTGTAAGTAAATTAGTTTATGGTCCGAAGATTCCTTTTTCAGATTTAAGAATTCCTGGTTTACGAAAATCCCGGAGAGGGGAAGTTATAGTATTTATTCCTCCTCACGATCGAAAGAAACATTATATTAAGCGGCTAATAGGTTTACCTGGTGATAAAATACGCATTAGAAATGGAAATATATTTGTTAACGGTAAAGTGATTACTGATCCCGAAATTGCCAATCATTTTTATTATAATGATGGTGAATATGCCGAGGGCGAAAAACAAATAGATGTCCCTGAAGGGGAATATTTTTTTTTGGGGGATAATAGCGCCTTTAGTCAGGATAGCAGATTCTGGGGATTTGTTGAGGAAAAGGATATAGTGGGTAAAGCAATATTTATCTGGTGGCCGCTGGAAAGGATAAATATGATAGAGTGAACCGGCTCTTTGTTGCTACAATGAAAATTTAGTTAGGAAAAGGCTGCCCGAGGGGCAAATAATGCATAATTGTATTATTTGGGTAAATTTAAAGGTTAGATTCCAAAGAAGGAGGGTACGATGCGTAAGTGGTTAAGCCTAGTTTTAATCTCGGGGTTAGTAATTTGTGGATGTACTACTACTCAAAAAGGAGCTGGTACCGGTGCTTTAATCGGAGGCGGAATAGGCGCGATTATCGGGCATCAGTCCGGAAGTGCCGGAGAAGGTGCGGCTATTGGTGCTGCCGGAGGAGCTATAGCTGGAGCACTTATCGGCGAACAAATGGATACGAAATTCTGCCCGGTTTGCGGCAGGAGATTCACTTCTTCGGTAGAGTATTGTCCTGATGATGGGGCAGTACTTAAACCTATTGAGAAGTAGACTTCTCAAACAATAAACAAGACCAAATATCGAAAATCGAATATAGAAGATAGTCTGCCATAGGCTCCTCCAAAGGCGGATCCGCTTGGTAGCGGAAGATACGACTTGGCGGAAAATATGCTGAGTTTACCCTGAGTATCCGCGAAGGGCGAAATATATAGAAATAGATAGTCCGCCTTGGCGGACAAGATATTTCGAATTAACGAACGAAACGAGCTTAATCTATCTTAGTGTCTTAGTGGCAAAAAAATGTAACGGCGGAATTGGGATTTTAGAATTATAATTTGTTTATTGTATATTGTAGTTTCTGAGAATCTCTGTACTTGCCACTTGTTGTTTTTAAAATATTAAACATCTATTATGAATTTTGCTGATAAAATATCACTTTTAAGAATATTTCTTATACCTGTCTTTGTCGCTTTGTTAATTATTTATTCCCGCCTCGAGTTTGAATATTTGAAATATACTGCGGCCGGAGTATTTATCTTGGCGGTTCTTACTGATTTTTTTGACGGCCTGGTGGCAAGGATAAAAAAAGAAAAATCAGAAATCGGCAAGGTAATCGATCCTTTAGCTGATAAACTCCTTTTGGTTACCGCTTTTATTACCCTTTATTTTTTAAAATTCAGTATACCCTGGTGGGTAGTTTTAATCGTCGTAAGCAGGGATCTAATAATTTTTTTGGGTGTTGGTGTCCTGTATTTTTTTAAAATAGGAATCCCCACTGTCCCTTCTATCTGGGGAAAATTCACAACTTTTTTCCAGATGTTTACGGTACTTAGTGTATGTTTGGACTTTCCCTTCTCTCATTTCATCTGGGTTCCGGCAGTAGTTTTTACTTTAATTTCGGGAGTGGGATATATAAGGAAGGGAATTTTTTCTTTAAATTCGGCTAATATAAAAAAACTAAACCGGGAGATCTGAGATACAGAAAACCTGAGTTACACTCAGGTAACTTTTCCTTACAGGTTTCTTTGGCGTATAGCCCATATTAAGGTTTTTATACTTTCCTATACGCCAAGAAACTTCACGCACCAATCGAAGTTGGTGCATTCAGCATTTTTCCTTATGAAGTTCCTTGCCGGGCACTCAAAATTATCTCGACTTATTATTTAGATGTATGTGCCTTATAAAAGAACGACTTTTTATCCGCCTACGCAGAAGACCACGGGTTTGCCCGTGGAGTGTTCCATAGTTTCCTATACGGCAAGAAAGAGATTTGTTTCTTTGACAGGATGTCTGAATGGACAGAATAAAGAATAGAGTAATTAATATTTTGTAAAATATTGGTATTCATTGCCAAAATTTTAATGGATGAAGGTGTGATAATATGTTTATTTTTGCTTTGATTTTTAGTTATTTTATTGGAGCTATACCCTTTGGATTTCTGGTCGTAAAAGTAGTAAAGAATGTTGATATAAGAACCGTAGGCTCCGGCAATATCGGAGCTACTAATGTTACCAGGGTTTTAGGAAAAAAATGGGGAGTTTTTGTTTTTTTTCTTGATTTCCTAAAAGGGGCTATTTCACCGTTCATAGTAAATTTGTTTTCGGAGAATCAAATTCCTTTAATTTATGTTTTAGTCTTTTTATGTGTGGTGGCCGGGCATAACTGGACACCCTTTTTGAAGTTTAAAGGGGGTAAAGGCGTATCTACAAGTTTGGGGGTGATATTCGGCTTATGTTTTAAGTTTTATCTTTTGATTGTACCTGTTTTAATTTCCCTTTTTATTTGGGTGATCCTATTTTTCGTTTTTAAATATGTGTCTTTAGCTTCTTTATCCGGAGCGGTTTCTTTTTCCCTGATTTCAGCCTTTTTAAATCTTCCTTGGGAGATTAAATTACTTACTTTTTTAATCTTAGTTTTTATCGTAATACGGCATAGAAAGAACATAAAGAATCTTTTAACTAAGCGGGAGTTAAAGTTTTGACATAGATATTTGTTAAGAGTATAATATCTTTTGTGTGAAAGCCATTTTATCCGCCTTCGCAAAATCATGCCAGCGGATCCGCTAAAGGACGGATCAGCTTACCCGCATCTTTGGCCTTAGGCTGAAGATCAGTCTTTGGTTGAGACTATGGCTATGGACCGGGGTTAAATGTCTGTTGACATTAAAATTGTGCCGGATAAAACTTTTATAGCGCTTCGGCGGTTGAGCACCTTAATTAAAGTATTTAGCGAAATCCGCCTCTAACATACAGTCCCATGAGCATACCATGGGGGTTCCATTAATAGGGAGGTTAGAATAATGGATAAGAATAAAACAGGAATAAATAATAAAAAGAAAGCCTTGGATCTTGCTCTTTCTCAGATTGAAAAGCAATTTGGTAGAGGGGCAATTATGCGTTTGGGTGAAAGTGTTAAATTAAATGTGGAAGTCCTTTCTACAGGAATTATTTCTTTAGACAAAGCTTTGGGAGTGGGTGGAATTCCCCGGGGAAGAGCTATTGAGATTTATGGGCCGGAATCAAGCGGGAAAACTACTCTTACTTTAAGTATAATCGCTGAAGCGCAAAAAGACGGGGGAGCAGCGGCTTTTATTGATGCTGAACACGCTTTTGATCCTACTTACGCTAAAATAATCGGATTAAACTTGGACGATTTACTCATTTCCCAGCCAGATACGGGTGAACAGGCGTTAGAAATTGTGGAAACTCTGGTAAGAAGTAATGCTGTAGATTTGATTGTAATTGATTCTGTAGCGGCTTTAACTCCGCGAGCGGAAATAGAAGGGGAGATGGGCGAAGCTAAAATCGGGCTTCAGGCCCGCCTTATGAGCCAGGCTTTAAGGAAATTAACTGCGGCAGTAAGTAAGTCCAAAACCTGTGTGATTTTTGTTAATCAGATACGGGAGAAAATCGGCGTAATGTTTGGTTCTCCGGAAGTTACTCCTGGAGGAAGAGCTCTAAAATTTTATTCCTCGGTAAGGATAGATTTAAGAAAAATAGCTACTATTCCCAGTTCTGACGGTAGAATTTTAGGGGTTAAAGTTAGGGCAAAGATTGTTAAAAATAAAGTAGCTCCACCTTTTAAAGAAGCCTTTTTCGAAATTATGTATAATGAAGGGGTATCCAAAACAGGTGCTTTAATTGATGAGGCTTTAAACTGTGCGGTTTTAAAGAGATCCGGCAGCTGGTTCTCTTATAAAGACAAGAATTTAGCCCAGGGAAGGGAAGCGTTGAGGCAGATTCTTAGAGAAGATGAACCCTTACGTAAAGAGATAGAAGAAGATGTTAAAGGTTTAATCATGGTTGCGGAGGCTGAATAAAAGTGTAATTTACCGGGAAAATGCCTTTGCAGAGGCGTTCCGAAGGATCCGCCTCCGGCGGAAA
>JAGLUN010000083.1 GCA_023134705.1 Candidatus Omnitrophota bacterium
AGGAAAATTTGGGGTCGGCCCTACAGGCAAATAATGCCTACTGCATTATTTGGGTTTAGCGGATATCCGGCTGAAGTGTTAAAGGTCAAGATAAAAGTTAAAACTGGTTAAAATGCGGAGTCTCTCAGGGAGGGGTAAGTAATGAGGATAGTGTTTGTTATCGGGTTCTTTTTAATTTCGGTTTTAAGTTGCGAGGTTTATTCCCAGTCATTGAAGAATTTGGAGCAAGCTACTATAAATGTCGCTCAAGAGGCAGGGAAAGCTGTTGTTTCTATAAGCGCAACAGTAAGGCAGAAAATTGAAGGGATTCCTTTCCAGGGGATGTCTTTCGAAAGTTTCGGTGATGAGTTTTTTAGAAACTTTTTTGAGGAGTTCTTTGGGGAATTACCGCAGAGAGAATATATACGGGTAGGTCTGGGAAGCGGGCTTATTATCAATAAGGATGGATATATTTTAACAAATGAACATGTTATCGCCGGAGCAGGCGAGATAAAAGTAAAACTTTCTGACGGTAGAGAATTTGATGCCGTGATTAGAGGAAAGGATAAAAGGAGTGATCTTGCCATAATAAAGATAGAGGCGGATAATCTGCTGGTGGCAAAGTTAGGCAATTCGAACGAATTAAAAATAGGACAGTGGAGTTTAGCCATAGGTAACCCTTTTGGTTTTGCCATAGTTAATCCTGAGCCTACGGTAACTTTAGGAGTTATAAGCGCGCTTCACAGGTCGTTGCCTGTTCTGAGAAGAAGGGACAGGTCTTATGATGATTTAATCCAAACTGACGCGGCGATAAATCCGGGAAACAGCGGAGGCCCCTTGGTTAATTTAGAGGGAGAAGTTATTGGTATAAATACCGCGATTATAACCACCAGCGGTAGTTACCAGGGGGTAGGCTTTGCTATTCCGATCAACAAAGCAAAGAAAATTCTTAAAAAATTGATTCGGGGCGAAAAAATTTTTTATGGATGGTTAGGCGTAAGTATCCAGGATTTAAACGAAGATTTAAGAAGCTATTTCGGCATTAAAGAGAGGGAAGGTGTTATTGTGGTAAAAGTCTTTAAGGATTCTCCGGGTGAGCGCGCGAAAATAAAAGAGGGGGATTTGATTTTATCTTTTGACAGAAAACCAATAAAGGCAAGCCGGAATTTGGTAAGAATGATGACTTCAACCCAGGTGGGAGAAAAAATCCCTCTTGTAATACTGCGTTCAGGAAAGAAAATTACTTTAAAGCTTAAAGTGGGTAAGCGTCTGGAAGATACTGCCGGCCCAAAGATTGATCAGGCAGGAGTTGCTTTTCGGGGAATGAGTGTAGAGAGTATTACTCCCGATTTAAGACAAAAGTTCGGGATTAAAGAAGAACAGGGAGTGCTTATTGTGAGTATCGAAGATAATTCACTGGCAGATAAAAGCGGATTAGAAATCGGAGAGGTTATTTTGAGTATCCAAGGAAGCCCGATAAAAAGTAAAAATGATTTTAAGGATTTAATTTCTGGGATTAAGGGTAAATGTTTGATAAAAACAAGTAGAGGGTACTTTGTTTTGAAAGAAGAATAGCCGCGGCTTAACGCTAATCTTCCGCCAGCCTGCCTTTGGCGGTTGAACACCTTGATTCAAATGATTTAGTGAAATCCGCCTTTGGCGGTTGAACACCTTGATTCAAATGATTTAATGAAATCCGCCTTTGGCGGAAAACACAGATTAACGCAAATAGATAGGGCATTAAATTAAATATCCCTATATTATTAGATCGATGTGAATGATAGTCTTAAGAAGGCTTTAAATTACGCTTTTCTTCTCCTGAAGTATAGGCTTAGAACCATAAAAGAGTTAAGAGGCCGTTTAATAAAGAAGAAATTCCCGGAAGCGGTTATTAAAGAAGTGATAATTTATCTTAAGGAGCATCATTATCTTGATGACCGGGAATTCGCTCATGTTTATACTAAAGAAAAGCTAAGCCAAGGATTTGGTCAGCGGAGAATTTCTTTCACTTTGAAAAGGTTAGGCATTCCTTTTGACTTGATAGAAGTATCTTTAGATGAAGTAAAGAAAGAAATAGATTGCCGCCGGATACTGAAAGAATTAATTGATAAACTTGCACTAAAATATAAAGGTAAGGAAAGGAAGAAAGAAAAAACTATCCGTTATCTTCTCCAAAGAGGTTTTAACTACGATGATATTTCGAGATGTATAGAACCCGGGATAGAAGAAAAAAACTATAAATAAGAAAAAGCTAAAAAATGAAAACAGATAGCTTAAGAACTAGATTTTTGGATTTTTTTAAGAATAGAGAACATAAAGTTTTCCCTTCCGATTTTTTAATCCCTCTCGACCCTTCCGTACTTTTTACGTCCGCGGGTATGAACCAATTTAAACCTTATTTTTTAGGGGAGAAAAAGGATGTAAAAAAGGCGGCTAGCTGTCAAAAATGTTTAAGAACGGATGATTTAAAAGAAGTAGGTAAGACTGCTTATCATCATACCTTTTTTGAGATGCTGGGTAACTTTTCTTTTGGCGATTATTTTAAAAAGGAAGCAATTGAATTTGCCTGGGAATTTTTGGTTAAAGAATTAAATATGAAAGAAGAAGATTTGTGGGTTTCGGTTTATACGGATGATGAGGAGGCCTTGAGTGTTTGGAAGCAGACAATCGGGATTGATGAGAATAAGATAGTTAAGTTTGGCGCGGATAAAAATTTTTGGCCTGCGGATGCTCTTTTATCGGGACCTAACGGACCTTGCGGTCCGTGTTCAGAGATTTTTTTTGATAAAGGGCCTGGTTTTGGATGCAGGGAAAAAACCTGTTCTCCGGCCTGCGATTGCGGGAGATTCGTGGAAATATGGAATTTGGTTTTTACTCAGTATAACCGGGTAGAGAAAAATAAAGCGGAACCTTTGCCGCAAAAAAATATCGATACCGGAATGGGTCTTGAACGTATGGCCGGTGTTTTGCAGGGAAAGAAATCTAATTTTGAAATAGACATTCTATATCCTGTAATAGAGCTTGTAAAAGAAATATTACGGTTTAAGGATCATAAAAAAGACGCACGTTTCATTAGTTTTATCAATGCTATTGTCGATCATGGACGGGCCGCAACTTTTGCCGTGGCTGACGGTGTTTTTCCTTCTAATGAGGATAGAGGGTATGTTGTAAGAAAATTGATAAGAAAGGCGTTTTATTCTGCTTACCTTTTAGGCAGAAAAAAACCTTTTATATACAAGATTGTTCCTCTCTATGGAGAGTTAATGCGGGAGCCTTATCCTGAGATTTGGGACAAAAAAGAAGATATTTCGGAAGTAATTCTTTCTGAAGAAGAAAAATTTCTTAGAGCAATTAAAACAGGCAAAGCGCGATTTCAGGTTATTATTGATAAGGCAAACAAAGAAAACAGGACCGTTTTAAATGGAGAAGAAGTATTTAAATTATACGATACTTATGGTTTTGGTGTGGAGTTGTTAGAAGATTTAGCCCAAGAAAAGAACTACCGGGTTGATTTAGAAGGGTTTAAACAGATTTTAGATAAACAAAGAGAATTATCCCGGAGTAAAAGTGCTTTTGAAACAAACATTTTTTCTCCGGAAAAATTCTCTTTTTTGCAAACTTCGGAATTTGTGGGGTATCAATCTCTGGAATCTGAAGTTCAGGTCCTGGAGATTGTCAGAGAGAATCAGCGGTTGTCTGTACTTGCGCAAGGAGAGCAAGGGATGCTTATTTTGGACAAAACACCTTTTTATCCTGAATCCGGAGGCCAACTCTCGGATAGAGGCGTAATTGAAACCAATGAAGGGAAGTTTTCAGTAAGTGAAGTAAAAAAGATAAAAGATACTATTATTCATTTCGGTGATGTAATAGAAGGCAATATTACGGTAACTAAAGCCAGAGCTTCTGTGTTAAAGGAAAGAAGAAGGGGTCTCGAGCGTGCTCATACCGCAACTCATCTTCTCCAGGCGGCTTTGCGTAAAATCCTGGGAACTCACGTGATACAGCAGGGTTCTTTAGTCGGCCCTGACAAATTGAGGTTTGATTTCACACATTTTAGAGGCTTAAGTTCCGGCGAATTGATAAGACTGGAGGAAGTAATAGCTGGATTCATACTCCGGGCAGACAAAATAGATAAAAAAATAGTTTCCTATGAGGAAGCCAAAAAGGAAAAAGCCCTGGCGTTTTTCGAAGAGAAATACAGTGATTACGTAAGAATGGTAATAATATCCGATTACAGTAAAGAACTATGCGGAGGCACCCATTCGGATAATACTTCGGATATCGGCAGTTTTTGTATAATTTCTGAGTCTTCTATAAGTAGTGGAATAAGAAGAATCGAAGCTTTGGTGGGGGAGTTAGCTTATCAGAGATTATTCTACTATAAGAGTTTAACCCAGGAAATGGCTTTCCTGTTGAAATCAAAAGAAGAAACTATTCCGGAAAAGATCAAGAATTTATATAAAGAGCTAAAGACGCAGAAAGAAAAGATAGGAAATTTAGAAAGAGAATTATTGGTTTATAAAGTTAAAGATATTATATCTGAAGGTTTAGAAACAATAGGAGATTTTAAAGCAGTGATTGCCAGGTTCCCCGGCAGGGATTATTCTTCTTTACTTTATCTCAGTGACCTCCTGCGTAAAGAGATTAATTCGGGTATAGTTTGTCTTTTATCTTCCAGTCAGGGGAAAAACATTTTTGTTTTAGCTGCTACAGTTGATTTGTGTAACAAAGGTTTCTCTTGTGGTGAATTGATCGCTAAATATAGGGATAAATTGCATCTGCGGGGGGGCGGAAAAAATTCTTTGTGCCAGGGTATAGTAGAAAAATATAATGCTTTTCCTGAGCTTAAGGAAAAACTACTGGCTGCTTTTAAAGAGACTCTTTTAGGAAACGCGGGATGAGGGACGAGAAGAGACGAGGGACGAAAATGGAGAATAGATACTCAATGCTCGATGCTCGATGCTCGACAGGGAAATAGAAGAAGATAGACTTCAGATGCCAGACGTTAGAGGATAGGGAACAGAAGAAACGTAGGACGAGAGGCGAAATTAGCGGATAGCGAAGATTATGCGTTTATTACGGAATTTAACTAATTTGGAAAAGGTTTTAGAGCAGAAAAGAAACCGGAAAAAATCCATAGAAGAAAAGGTAGCGAAGATTATAAGAAATGTAAAGGAAAAAGGGGATCCGGCTTTAATTGAGTACACTAAAAAGTTTGATAAAGTAAAGCTCAAAATAAAAGATTTAGGAGTCTCCGAGGCGGAAATTAGTGCTGCCTTTAACGAGCTTAATTCGCAAATTATTTCTAGTCTTAAATTAGCCATAGATAATGTAACAAGATTTTACAAGGCGCAATTTCCTAAATCGGTAAAGATAAAAGAAGAGAACGGAAAGATTTTAAGAACGAGTTATGTCCCGGTTGAAAGAGTGGGAATATATATCCCTGCCGGTCAATCTCCCCTTGTTTCCAGCGTTTATATGTCTGCTATCCCTGCGATTGTAGCTCAGGTAAAGGAGATAGTTTTAGTTTCTCCTCCCAACAAATATAAAACCATAAATCCTTTTATTTTAGCTGTGGCCTCAATATTAAAGATAAAAGAAGCTTACAAATTAGGGGGGGCTCAAGCTATAGCTGCCTTAGCTTACGGGACAAAAACGATAAAGAAGGTAGATAAAATTATTGGCCCCGGTAATGAATTTGTTACTGAAGCCAAACGCCAGGTATTCGGAAAGGTTGGTATAGATATGCTTGCCGGCCCGTCGGAAATAGCGATTATTGCTTCTAAAGACGCTAACCTTGAATACATCTGTGCTGATTTAGAAGCTCAGACTGAACACCGTCAGGGTTTGGGGATTGTAATTACAAATTCTAAGAAGATTGCTAAAGAATTAAGAAAAAAATCTTTTAACGGTTTTGTTGTACGGGTAAGAAATCTTGATGATGCTTGTGTTGTTGTAAACAGAATTGCCCCTGAACATGTCGCTATTTTTACTAAGAAACCTTTACAGCTTCTTAAAAAAATTAAAAACGCGGGCGCGATTTTTTTAGGAGAAAATACTCCGGTGTCCATAGGTGATTATGTAGCTGGGCCAAGTCATGTTTTGCCTACTGACAGCAGCGCGCGCTTTTTTTCCGGGCTTTCCCTGCGGGAATTTCTAAAAGAAATCCATATTATAAGTTATACAAAAAAAGCTTTGACTGAAGAGTTCAACGCTTTTGAAAAAATAGCATCTTTAGAGGGGATGAATAAACATATTGAGAGTGTAAGAAAGAGAATGAGTTAACTCCGGTTTAAAAAGAGAGAGGTAAAGATGAGAAAGGCAGATATTTTAAGAAAAACAAACGAAGTGGATATAAAAGGAGAGTTTGATATTGACGGCATTGGAAAAACAAAAGTGAATACAGGATCCGGCCCGCTTGATCATTTGCTTACTTTATTCGCTTTTCACGGGTTATTCGATTTTAAACTTACGGCAACCGGGGATTTACAGCATCACATAATTGAAGATATAGGTATTGCTCTGGGAAAAGCTTTTAAGCAGGCATTGGGTAATAAAGAAGGGATTAATCGCTATGGATATTTTTCTCTAGTTATGGATAAGGTAGTTGTCGAAGCTAATATTGATATAAGCGGCAGGCCTTCTTTGGTCGCGAGTATTATTGGGGAGGAAAAGGACGAAATAACGCAGGTTCTTGCAACCGGAAAATTTGATAATACAACATTTGATTATAAAGACGCGAATGAATTCTTAAACGCGTTTATTCAACATGCCGGAATAAGTCTAGTTTATATAATTAAGGCCGGTCCGGAAGACTTACATCATCTTTTAGAAGCGCTTTTTAAGGCGATGGGTAAAGCTTTAGACCAAGCTACTCAAATTGATCCCCGCAGAAAAGGAGTCCCTTCGACCAAGGGGATAATTGATTAGAAAGATTGAGGATAGAAGATAGTCTGCCATAGGCCCTCCACTAATTGCTG
>JAGLUN010000084.1 GCA_023134705.1 Candidatus Omnitrophota bacterium
GGCAGGAAAATTTGGAGTCGACCCTCCGGGCAAATAATGCTAACTGCATTATTTGGGTTAATTCGCCCGGCAGATACCTTTTGATTTAATGATCTGAAGATAGGATATTGGATACTAAATCTTTATAGATCTTAGGAATTACGCATCTAATATTCCTGTTTTTTTATAGCATCGGTGATAATTTATCTGGAAACGACGCTGTCTCTTATGACTAATTCGGGAGGAAATATTATCTTCTTGATTTCCTTTTTTTTCTCTATTAATTTTTTTAGAATATTTACCGCTGAAGAAGCCATTTGTTGTAAAGGTTGTCTCACAGTAGTAATCCCAATATTATTATACCGATTACAGAAAGGGTTATCATCGAATCCGACAACCGAAATCTGTTGAGGCACCTCTAGGCCCTTGTCCTGCGCGAAGGTAATAACTTCGGCAGCCATCTCATCACTTGCCGCAAACACAGCGGTAAAATTATTTTTTCCAGAAAAGCATTCCTCCATACATTTTTTTACTTTTAAACGGGAAAAATTTGCTGTCTTTATATAACTATCCTTAATCTTAATATTATTTTTTATTAAAGCGGATTTATATCCTTCTAATCGCTCACGGGCACATTGTACTTCTAAATCTCCGGCTATATGAACAATATTTTTATGGCCATGATTTATTAAAAATTCCGTAGCCAGATATCCTCCTTTAAAATTATCGATGGTCACGGAACTGACCTCAAGCTCATCTACAATTTTGTTTATCACCACACAAGGGATTTTTTCCTTTATCACCCTTTTTAGCTGATTATCGTTGCCTATAATATCGGCAAAAATAACGCCATCCACCAGAGAACTGTTAAATTTATCTTTATTCCGGAATATATGAAGGTATAAGTCTATATTTAAACTTTCCAAAACAAAACCAATACCTCTTATTATTTCCATAGCATAGAAGGAATAGAACACTCCTTCATATCCGGGAATAATTAACCCGTAAACCCCTGACTTTCCTCCTGCTAATTTCCGGGCATACAAAAGCGGCGAGTACTTTAGCTTTTTAACAGTTTTTTCTACTTTTTTCCGGTTTTCTTCTTTTATAGAAGAGGGATTGTTTAAAAAGCGGGAAACGGTAGCAATGGAAACGCCGGCTTCTCGCGCGACATCATTTATAGTACTTTTTTGAGCGGCCACAAAAATCTATTTAGAAATTACTTCGTCATTTTCTCTAATCGAAAAACCACCTGTTATATTCTTTATATCCGCAGCAGAGATCTCTTTTCTTGTTTCAATAACTTCTATTGTGCCTATGACTTCATCCTCCCTGAATACATTAAATCTGGTGCCGGCAGTTACCCCTGAGTCTTCTCCTAAATCAATTATCACGAAATTATCCTTCGGATTAATCGCAAGGACAATACCCTGCATAGTCCTTCTCAAAGGAGGCGAAGATAATACTCGGCTTTTCTGAACTTGTTGTTCCTGGGGTTTTACCACAATAGGAGGTAATTCAACAGCTGAAACCGAGGCTTCATCGGCTTTGAGAACAGACACCAACTCATCCTTTAACTGTTCAAACAAGAAAGATTTTTCTTTAAAAACTTTCTCCACTTCTGACATACTTCTTTCCAACTCGTCTTTTCTGTTTAGGACATTTTTAAGCCTTTGCTGAATATTACTCTTTTCTTCATTCGTAAAAATAAGTTCTTGTTTCAAATCCATATTTTCATCTCTTAAATCGGTTGCTTCTTTGAAAATTTTGTGGCGATCTTCCCTCTCATTTACTAAGTCTTTACTAATCACCCGTAGAGTTCTCTCCTTAAAAAGCAACTCCCGCTCCAACCTGCCTTTTTCTTTAGTCATTTGATCTATTTCGATACTTAATTCTTTGTTATATTTATCTAAATCACTTATCTTTAAATTTGTATCTAACAAGTGCTTATTTATTTCCACAAAGCTTGCCTCAAGTTCCGCTTTTTTTCTCACAACATCTTCCCAGTAATCCGAAGAAACATCTCTAGGAAGAGTTTTCTTTCCGGAAACCGGCTTAACAGATACTATTCTCATATCTTTTTGCGCCCTATCTTTTTCTTCCCGTATCGTTCTGTATTTATCTTCCAGTTTTTTATTCTGCCTTTCCAACTTTGCAATTTCGGATTGCATTCCACCCGCTTTTTCTCTCAGTCTTTTGAGACTATTATTTAACTCAGCATTTGCTGCTTTTAACTTGTTATTCTTTTCCGCAAACTCTTTTTTATCTTCCAGCAATTCAGTATTTTCTTCATTTAAACTAATACTTTCAGTACGAAATTTTTGTGCTTCAAGATTAAAATAAATAGCAAAAAAACCACATATTAACAATAAAATAAAAATAATTATTAACGGGAGTTTATTTTTACCCATTTTTCACCTCCTTTTCCAAATTAATTATAGCATTTCTGAACTTAATGTAAAGTTTTTTATCCATTTTTTTGCCCAATAATTAAATGCGCTGCTCCTAGAGAAACCGCATTCCGCCCTAAAGATGAAAATTTTATCTTTAGGCTTTTTCTTAAAACGCTAAAGGAGTATTTTTTTACTGCCTTTGCAGCTTCGTCTAAAAAAAACTCTCCTCCTTCTTCAAGTCCCCCGCCTATGATAACTACTTCCGGATTCAAAAGATTTACCAAAGAAGAAATTTTAACCCCCAGGGAAAATGCCGGCTCCTTCAATAATTCGCGGGACAACTTATCTCGATTCCTGAGTTCTTTAAAAATATCTTCTAAAGATAATTCCCCCACGGAATTTATCCGCTTAACCAAAGGCACCGCTTTGCCTTGAGAAATTAATTCTTTTGCGCGTTTTATAATCCCTAAATCGCGCGGCCACTGAGAAAGAAAACCAAAATTTCCTAAAGAACAACTCATAACTTTGCGGGGAGTCACAAAAAGTTCCCCGGCACCTCCATCTCTCCCCCGATACAAATTACCATTTAGGATTAATCCGCAGCCTACACCGGAAAACATATAAATCAAATTGTTATAATCGCTGTAGTTTAATTTATACTCTGCCCAAGCGCAGGCATTCGCATCATTCTCTATGAATATTGGTAACTTGAATTTATCTTCCAGATACTTTTTAAACGGAGCAGCAACATATAATATATGTGAATTATTTTGTTCTTGGGGCCAGTAAACCAAGCCTTTCTTCTTATCTATTGTTCCTCCTAAAGCTAACCCGGCGCCAACAATACCATCCTTATATTTTCCGGATCGTTTTAGAATGTCCGTGAATAAAAATAAAAGGACTTTTATGGTTTCATTAACATTGTTTGATTTCCTCTTTTTTTCTACGCGGACAATTACTTTCCCGTCTTCGCGTAAAAGAATTGCCTGAGCATCAAAAAGATTAATCCCAATACCGATAGCATACCTATACTTCTGCATTAATAAATTTTAACAAATTTCTATTTAAATGCAATGCTTTTATTACACTAAAAAACAGACCCCAGATTGCCGAAGAAAAACGAAGGATGAGAGACGACCGTTCACTTCGTTCACTCAAACGAGGGACGAGAGGAGGCGAGAGACGAGGGACGAAAGATGAGAAATAAGGAAAAATGAGAGACGAGAGATGAGGAACAAGGGACGAGGGACGAGAGGAAAAATTGAGCGATAGATGCTGGATGCTCGATACGCGATACTCGATACGCAATACGCGATACTAGTAAAGAATATAGAAATAGAGTGGAGTTTACCCCGTTAGA
>JAGLUN010000085.1 GCA_023134705.1 Candidatus Omnitrophota bacterium
TTGAATGCATTTTTCCGGTTAACCCGAAAATTGTAATGGGTATATATACGTACAAAGCGGTAGATTCTAAAGGTAAATCTGTAAAGGGAGAGATAGAGGCAGATGGCGAAGCGGATGTATCTACTCAGCTTGCCAAGTTAGGATATATTCCCGTAACCATAGGCTTTAAAGGAGAGAAAACAGCCCCTTTACTGGAAAAAGTTTTTAAAAAAACGGTCAGAAAAGTTTCTGTCCAGGCTTTAATTGTATTTACTCGCCAATTCGCAACCATAATTAAGGCAGCTGTTCCTATGATTGAGGGCCTGGGAGTTTTGGCCGAACAGGCGGAAGACGAAAGTCTAAAGCAAGTTCTTTATTCTATTATCCATGAAATAGAAGAAGGTTATAAATTATCCGAAGCTATGGCCAAACATCCCGGGGCATTTAGTTCGCTTTATGTTAATACAGTTGTGGCAGGAGAAGCCGGAGGTGTTTTAGATAAAGTTTTATTTAAATTAGCTAATGTTTTGGAAGATGAGCAAGAAACAGTAACAAGTATAAAAACTGCTTTAAGATATCCAGTAATGGTATCAATAGCTTTGTTTCTTGCGGTATTTGTTTTATCTACGGCTGTTGTTCCTAATTTTGCGAAAATATACTCGGGAATGGGAGTAAAATTACCTTTGCCTACGCAGATAATGATAATTGTCAGTAACACTTTTATGGGACCATGGAAAGATAGCCCGAATATCCTTTTAAAATTTTCATGGTATGCGATAATTATTGCTGTAATTTCCGGCTTTGTATTTTTTGTTAGGTTTTTAATGAATACTCCCCTGGGAAGGTTATCCTGGGACAGGTTTAAACTCAAAATGCCTATTTTTGGAAAAACTTATAATAAAATAACAATGCTTAGATTTGCTTCAATGCTTAATGTTTTGTATCAGGCGGGGCTGCCGATTCTTAAAGTTCTCGATATTGTGAAAATGACCATTAATAATGTTGTCTTAGAAAAGGAAATAGACACTATTAAAAAAGAAGTGGCTGATGGAAAAGGAGTCTCCGGCGGGATTCTTGCCAGTAAGTACTTCCCCCGTATGGTAGCTTATATGGTTTCCATCGGGGAAAAAGCAGGAGCCCTTCCGGTTATGTTAGATGCTTTGTCTGAGTATTATACTATGGAGGTAAGAAATGCTCTCAAGAATTTGACTTCTTTAATTGAACCTCTTATGACGGCAGTCCTGGGAATTGTAGTTATGGGTATGGCTTTGGCAATATTTATGCCGATGTGGAATTTGATCTCAGTAATAAAATAGGGAGGATAAGATGGGATGTTTCTTATACATCTTTTGTGCAGCGATTTTATTAATCTATGTCATTATTTTACATTTGTGTTGGGGAAATAAAAAGCGTTCTTATTTAAAGAAACTCAAAGAAGATGAGGCTCAGCTTGTCCATTTAGAGAAAATGGCTTCTTTAGGGGTGCTTTCCGCGGGGATAGCCCATGAAATAAATAACCCTTTAACTTTTTTGATTACCAGCCTGTATTTTCTTTCTAATCATGTGAAGAAGGAAGATGTTCAGGGGAAAGAATCTTTTAAGTCTATGAACAACAGTATAGAAATCTGTATCGAAGGGGCGAATAGGATAAAAAAGATTGTAAAAGATTTGCTTTTTTTCTCTCATCCTTCCATGGGACAGAAAGTTTTAACCGATATTAATCTTTTATTGGAAGCTACATTAAGAATCCTATGGAATGAAATAAAACATAAAGTGGATGTGGTAAAAGATTATAAAGCTTCCAGCCACCTCTGGATAGATTCGAGCCAGATAAGCCAGGTGTTTTTAAATCTTATGATGAATGCCGCCCAGGCAATAAAAGAGAAAGGGACGATTCATCTCAGTACTTACGAAGATGAAAAAAACCTTTTTGTGAAGATTTCCGATACGGGCTGTGGAATCCCGGAAGAAGTTTCCCCTAAAATTTTTAACCCCTTCTTTACTACTAAAGGAGGCACAGGCTTAGGCTTATATGTGAGTAATAATATTATTCTTCGATGCAAGGGGACTATGAATTTCGAAAGTACTCCGGATAAAGGAACTAGTTTTACGATAAGTTTCTCCAAAGATAAAGATTGAAATTAAAGTTTCAGTGATATATAATAACACCGAATTTAATGGAGTACTTTGAAAGTGGAGGAGGGGAATTATGAAAAATATGTACCAGGTCGGAGATGATATTTTTATTGCCGTGGCCTTTATGAGTTTTATTATCGGAACGATTTTAAAATTGCTGGATATCCGGCAGTTAGCTTTGGGGATAACGTCTCAAAATATTATTTTTTTCTCTGTAATTTGCCTTCTCTTTAGTATCGCTTTAAGCTTGCATGATTTAAACCGGACGCGGAAATAAATTTTTTCCGGCATCAGCCGTAAAGGTTTATTTTTCTTCAGCGAATGGAAAAAAGATACCCTGAGAAGAAGCGTTGGTTAAACTATGACTATGGAACGAAGAAAACTCCCCCGTGTCTCAATAAAATTTTTTGTAGAGTATAGAGGGAAATCAGTATGGCAGAATGTCCAAAGCTTTAATTTATCTAAAGGAGGGATTTTCATCGCCACAGAGAAGATAGAACCTCCGGGTACGGCGGTCGAGATTATTTTTGATGTGGAGGATAAAAAAATTCAGGTAGAAAGCGTGGTAAGGTGGAGCAGAGGAAAAACAGCGGATGGCGCAGATGGGGAATCGTTACCAGCGGGTATGGGGATTCAGTTTTTAAAAATATTTCCTTCAGGCGCTGAAAAGTTTTTAAAAGAATTAATAGAAAAATTGGGGGGGGAGAATGAATAAACATCGTCTTCTCATCGTGGATGATGAGCCTAATATACTTTCTTCTTTAAAAAGAATTCTGGAGGGAGAGACTAAAGAAATCATTGTCGCGGAAACCGCGGAGAAAGCGTGGGATTTATTGAAAGAGCAGGGAGGGGTAGAAGTTGTAATTTGTGATAACAGGCTGCCGGGAATACTGGGCCTGGATTTTCTTAGTAAAGTAAAGCGTTTATACCCGGATACAGTAAGAATCCTTGTTACCGGATATCCTGATTTAAACAGCGCTATGGATGCTATAAACAAGGTTAATATCTGGCGTTATATTTTAAAACCTGTGGATATTAATGACTTAAAGACTTTAATCACGCAAGCTTTTGATTATTATCATATTTTGAGAGAAAACCGCCTTCTTTTACAGGTAGCTCGTCAGCAGGCAGAGTGGCTTAAGATATTAAAAGAAAAGTATCCTGAGGTTGTTTCTCAGGAAACGAAAATGAAAGAAAGCTTTGATTATAGCCTGGATGAAAAACGTGTTTCAGAAATAATTAACGAATTTGAAAAAAAATATTATCCCAAAGATAAAAATGAATAGTGGTAATGAATCTGGAATCAAAGTTACTAAAAGAATCCTGGATTACTCCTAATCAGTTTATAAAAGCCAGGGAAGAACAAAAAAAGACGGGGAAATCTTTATATTCCAATATTATAAAATTAGGTTTTTTGACCGAGGAAGACATTTTCCGGTTTTTTGCCCAATCCGCTAAACTTCTCTATGTGAAAATTTCCGATTACCGGATTAAAGAGGATCTTTTTGGATTATTTCCGGAACAATTTTACCGGGAACATCTTTTTCTCCCTTTATTTAAAATAGAGGATACTCTTTATGTGGGTATGGCGAATCCTTTAAATACCGATCTTATAAATACCCTGGGCCTTCAGACAAATTTTGATGTCACCCCTTTATTTAGCTGTCCATCCGCTATTTTAAAGGTTATAAACCAGGTTTTTGGGCCTGATGACAAATATTTTGATTTGGAAGATTTAATTATTACTCTTGGCACTATACAAAATCTTGCTTTGTGGAGAGAATCCGAAAGACTTCGGATAAATTTAGCTATTGAGCTTAAACCCCGGGATGAAAGAATAAACCTGGTATCTTCTGCCTATATCCCTGCTACTGTTTGCGATGTTTCTTCTAACGGTAAAGCAATGGGGATTAGGACTTTTATTTTTATACCTTCTCAGATAAAACTTCTGGTAAAATTCCCTTCCAAAGACCCTTCATATGAGGCAGAAGCTGAAGTTGTTCATTGTGATATGGAGAAAAAAGGAAAGTACTTTTTCGGTATCAAATTCGAGGAGATAAAACCGGCTTTAGCAGAAAGTATCGTGGCTGAAGCAACCCAGCCCCCTCCTTCCGGATATAAACCCGGGCCGTAGGATAAATTTAACCGCGCATTATTCTCTAGAGTTTCAATTTTCTTCTATTTTCTATTTTGCTATTAACCAAAAAAATGCAGTTGAAAAACCGGATTATATGTAACTCGCGTTATTGATTTATGTTATAGAATTTATCACCCGCGCAAAAAAGTTTACTGCATCTTTCCGGTTTAGTGAAATGACAAACCGTAAAATCAAGGATTGTGATCCGGCCTCTGAATCCGGATATCTGGATTCTGTATCCCGTCTTGACGATACTGACAAAAATAGAATGGAAGAAATATGAAAAAGAAGAGAATAAATAAGGAGGCCAGGAATACAGGAAAAAGATGAAGAATTCCTCCATAGGCGGATCCGCCTGCCCGCCTCTGATTGCTGTGTACAGAAGCTTCGCTTCTGCCCTTCGGGTACAACACACTCCTTCGGAGTGCATTGTATCCACAGCAATCACTACTTGTTGCATACAGAGGCTTCGCCTCTGCCCTCCGGGTACAACACACACTTCGTGTGCATTGTATCTGCAACAAGTAGTGGAGGGCCTTTGGCGGAAAAGGAATAAAACATAATTAGGCGGATTATGTTGGTTAAAAAAGAGGGATATAAAACCACAGAAGTGATGCTTCGCGGATATCAACCACAAAGTGAACGTTGATGGGTTATCAAACAAAGTTATTGGCCGTGCGATAGAAGTACATCGAGCATTAGGACCCGGGTTATTAGAATCAAGCTATGAACAGTGCCTGGCAAGAGAGTTAAAATTAGCTGGTATTAATTTTGAACTTCAAGCGCCATTGCCAATAGAATACAAAGGGATTAAATTGGATTGTGGATACAGAGCAGATATATTAGTAGAAAGGAGGAAATGCAGAGAAGCACTTTTTGTGGTTGGAATCAGGTTTATACTTGGGGCCTAAAAATTCCGGATTTTTGTTTAAATATTTCTGTATGCCGAAGGCCTTGGAGAAATTAAAAAAATACCTACTCTTTTTTCGTTTTTATCTATTTCATAGATTACTCTATGGTCCCCTATTCTATAGCGATACAATTTCTTTTTTGCTTTTAGCTGTTTTATGTTTGGGCCTGAGAATGGATTTTGCTCTAACTCTTCAAAGCAATTTTTCAACCTTTTCGCTAATTCCGAAGAACACCTTTTATAAAATTTTGAAGCTTGGGAAAGCAAAATTACCTGAAAATTATCCACGTTTTATTTCTCTCCAGTTGGTACCTTCGCCTTTATGAAAAGCCTCACTTTGTTTTGCTATTAGCTTCATCTCTTTCTCGCTTAAGGATTCATCTACTTTTTCTAAAAGCAGTTCCCTTACTAAAGCTGATATAGATTTGTATTCTTTTCCACAGACCGCTTTTACTCTCTTGTATAAAGATGAGGGCAATCTTATCAATAGTTCTTTATCCATAGTTACAGACATCTCTTATCACCTCCAATTAAAGTATATCATAGTGATATGCAAATGTCAACTGCAGGGAATTTTTTCCGTTATGAGGAAAGATGGGTTTTTTTTATGAATATTTTTAGGGTTTTTGGAGAGATTGTCAAAATATTGATTTTTACAAGGCTTTTAGGGGTTTAAGTTAATAATCTGTTTTTAGAAGGGGCGAAAAGGGGTTGTGGATGATTGGCTGAATAGCCCTATTATAGGGATGTTCGGAAGGTTTCTTCCCTTCAGGCGGGCCTACCCGGCCCTCCTTTAGAGGGAGCAGGCGGGCCTGGATATAATTCAGGTTCCTTGACAAACGGGAAAATTATATGGTATAGTTTAGGTGTAATTATAGACGAGTTCTTTTTAAAAAGTGTGAATGTTTTTTTACTACCCGATAATAGCAAACCCACAGTAATGTGGGGACGCAAAGCCGTGCGTCCGGTCTTCACTAAAGTGAGGGAAGGATAGGCAGGTTACCGAAAGTAGCAGACGGGTCCTTAAGGAGCCGGACTAGTATCTTTTCAGATTGAGAGGGAGTAGTCCGGCTTTTTTTTTGTAATTCTTTGAGAAGGCAGATTGCCCGAATGATAATGAATATCCTGAGTAAAAAAATCTTGACTTTTGCCCGGGAAATTGGTATTCTTAAAAAGAATGGATTTGGTGTCTTTATGGCTGGTTTTCGGCCGAAAAAACTTAAAAAAAAGGAGGTGATTTAAAATGTTTAGGAAAAAAAGAGGTTTTACCCTCATTGAATTGATTATGGTTATCGTTATTATCGGTATTTTAGCAGCTATAGCTATCCCCCGTTTTGTCAGCTTGAGAGAGGAAGCAAGAAAAGCCCGTTGTGAGTCTGATGTTTCAGCAATCAGAACATCATTGTCCAGCTGGTATGCTCAGTACCACACTCATTGTGAAAGCACAACTGATCCTAGTGACAGTGTATGCGGATACAGTGCTGCCAGTGGTTTCCCTTTGCAGGTTCAGTTGCAGACTCTTACCAACTATTTCGGAGCACAGTTTTTTGCTGATGGTTCGCTTCCTCCCACAACACATATTACTACTAGTGGATATGATGATTGGGGTGACGGTTATACTGAAGCAACAGGAGTTATGAAAATCGCGGATTATTGTGTAGAGAAATAAGCTTTGCGAGTTTTCGATATCCCTCTAAGTGCCTCCCGGGCGTTTAGAGGGATACTTTTATCTGCCTTGGCAGATGAATTTAGGATAATCTTGTTTTTTAAATAAGGAGGCCAGGAAGGCAGGAAAAAGAGAAGAGATTCCGCCAGAGGCCCTCCACTAATT
>JAGLUN010000086.1 GCA_023134705.1 Candidatus Omnitrophota bacterium
AACGGGGTTTACTTGACGTAACTTTGCAACTTTAAGTAACTTTAAGTAACCTTATACACGATACGCGATACGCGATACGCGATACTATATACTCGTTAGAGAAATGGAAGAAGATATAGGACAGAAGAAACAAGGGATGAGGAAGTTACGTTTAAAATGCTTGACAATAAGACGGTTGTCTAATATATTGGATAGTGGTTCAATATTTTGGGAGAAAAAATAATGAAAAAGAATATTCTATTTGTTACAAATGCCCAGAAAGTCCTGCTTTTTCTTGTAGATCATCCAATCCGGAATTTCCTGGAAAGCGAAATTCAGAAAGCGACCAAAATTAGTAAATCCGGGGTAAATTATGCCTTGCGTGCTCTTGTTGCCGCAGATTTTCTTTTTCGAACAAAGAGAGGGAAAGTATTTTTTTATACGCTTAATCATAAAAACCTTGTTGTTAAAGAACTCAAAGTGATAGAAACAATAACCCAGATAGACGGCCTCCTGAAAAAATTAGAGCCATTGGTTTCTAAAATAATCCTGTTTGGCAGCTCGAGCAGGGGAGAGAATACGCCGGATAGTGATATAGATTTATTAGTTATAAGCCGCAATAAAGAGTTTGTATCGAAACAAATCGAAAAATTCAAAAGCAAGAGAAAAATCCAAAGTGTAATTTGTACTAATTTAAGTTTTATTGAAAAGAAAAAAACAGCCCCTGTTTTTTACGAACAGGTGAATAAAGGGATTGTTTTGTCGCAAGGGGAGAACAGTGACTTTTGAGGAATGTTTGAAAAAAAGCAGGATAAAGGGGTTTTCTTCGGGTAGAGAGCTTGTTCAGAAGGAGCTTGAGACCGCAGAGCGGGATCTTATGGATGGGAAGGAAGGGTTTGAACGCGGGAAATACAAATGGACAACGATTCAAAGTTATTATTCCATGTTTCACTCTGCGCGGGCACTTTTATATGCGAAGAACTATCGTGAAAAAAGTCATCATTGTCTGGTTATTGCTTTAAGACATCTTTATGTTGAAACCGGAAAATTGCCGGGATATTTTGTCGAAGCATTACAAAAAGGAAAAGCTTTGCGGGAAGACGCGGATTATTATGATGATTGGTCAAAAACCGGCGCTGAAGAGATGCTCAAACTGGCAGAAAATTTTTTAAGTAAAGCACAGGATATTTTGATGCAAGAACATAAAAACAGAAACTGAGGAAAACTAATTGTTAAGAAAATCAAGTAGGAATTTAAAACGTTCAAATCGTGAAGAATAAAAAAAAGGGGGAATGTGGATTGGAAAGGAATTCTTATGGATTCCCCGGACGATGTTTTTGAAATGAAGAAATTGGTCGGACAGTATGAAAAATGGGTTCCTTTTCAGAACGAAAGATGATTGCAATAAATAAGGTGTTAGGCAAGGTTGATTTTTGTGACTTTTAAGATATAATAAGAAAACTTATGCAGGATGATAGACTCGCTAAAATTGTGTCTTTTTGCCGGCGCAGAGGCTTTGTCTTCGGCGGCTCAGAGATTTACGGAGGCCTTTCCAGTATCTGGGATTACGGCCCTTTGGGCGCGAGTTTGAAAAAAAGGATAAAAGATATCTGGTGGAAGGAGTATGTGGAAAAAAGAGACGATATCGTAGGGTTAGACAGCGCTATTATAATGAATGAAAACGTATTTGTAGCCAGCGGCCATTTGAAAGGTTTTATTGATCTGCTTGTGGATTGTTTAGGATGTAAAAAAAGATTCCGGGTTGATAAACTCGAGCAGACAGGTACGAGTCTTTATCGTTGTCCTGCCTGCGGGGGGGAAATCGATACTATCCGGAGTAAACCGCGTAAATTCAATCTAATGCTGAGAACGAATATGAGTGCTACCGAAGATGACCCTCAGTATGCCTATTTACGTCCGGAAACGGCTCAGGGGATATTCGTTAATTTCCTAAATGTTTTAAATACAACCCACAAAAAGCTTCCTTTCGGTATTGCTCAAATTGGTAAAGCCTATAGAAATGAAGTTACCACCGGAAGTTTTATTTTTCGGATGAAAGAATTTGAACAGATGGAAATCGAATATTTCACTAAACCTTCGGAAGCGGCTGATTCTTATAAAAAATGGATAGAGGACCGTTATTCCTTCTATGTTGATAAAATGGGCATAAAAAAAGAGAATTTAAGGCTTAGGGAACATTCTTCCGATGAGCTTGCTCATTACGCCCGCAACTGTACGGATTTGGAGTATAATTTCCCTTTTTCCGCTAAAGGTGAATCCGGCTCAGCCGGCGGTTGGAGCGAATTGGAAGGTATTGCCGACAGGGGAGATTATGATTTGAAATGTCACTCAGAGGTAAGCAAAAAAGATTTATCCTGTTTTAATGAGAAAGGAGAACGTTTCATCCCTTACGTTATTGAACCTTCCGCGGGAGTGGATAGGACTTTCTTTGCTGTGATTTGCGATGCTTATTGTGAGGAGGAGGTAAGAGGCAGGCTAAGAGTAGTTTTAAAAGTTAAGCCGGCACTTGCTCCTTACACGATAGCAATTTTTCCTTTGCTTAAAAACAGACCTGAGGTTGTAAAACTTGCAAAAAAGATTTTTTCTGATATAAAGGATGAGGTAAATTCTGTTTACGATGATACTGCCGCTATCGGAAAATTGTACCGGCGCCAAGATGAGATAGGAACTCCTTTTTGCGTCACGGTAGATTTGGAGAGCTTAAAAGACAATAATGTTACGATAAGAGAGAGGGATACTATGCAGCAGGAGAGGATAGGCTTTGATAAAGTTCAGGAGTATATAAAAGAAAAATTAGGTTAACCCATAATAATGCAGTTAGCATTATTTGC
>JAGLUN010000087.1 GCA_023134705.1 Candidatus Omnitrophota bacterium
TACCCTTACGGGCACAAGCGGGCACAGATAAAACTTTCCTAACCACTGAAAAATTCCGAAAAGTTGTCGCGAAGCGATTTTCTTGAATGCATTTTTCCGGTTAAAGTGAATTGAAGTTGGTTTGGGGAAGGGGATTGGGAATTGTAGATTGTAGTTAGTAGTTGGTTTGGGGGAAGTGATGTATTTGGTAAGCAGTCTGATAAGACATTTTTTTAACAAACTACTAACTACAAACTACTCGTGGAGGTTGTAGTTTGCCCAGAAACCTTTATTTTAATAGATTCCCTGGTCAAGTCGGGGAATGACATGGCAGAGTAAACCCACGTTAATTCACCGATTGCCGGTATTTCCCGGTAACACCGTTTATCAGTCAATAAATCACTTTTAGGTAAGACTTCTTTGTCGGTCAACCGGCCATGATAAAATCATTTACCTGACAGAGATTTGTTTATATAATAGTCAGTATCCACTGATACTAGATATCAGATGCTCGATGCTGGATACTCGTTTTGAATAGTTTAGCGAGTTGGCGAGTTTAACGAGTTATGTAAGCGGGTCAATATATCGTTTTGCTCTATGTGTTGCGCAGACGAGAGATGAGGTTGATTGTATCTAAATCCGTAAGATTTTATGGGCCATAAAAAAATAGATTTATCAGTTATAACAGGGGAAGAATTATTTAATTTAAGGATTTGTGATTTGCCTTTAAAGATCGAAGAAACCTGGCTTCAGAGTTGTGTTAATCAGCTTTATAGCGAGCTTGACAATAAAGAAATAAAATTCAAACCGCCTTGTTATTTAACTGATGAATGGCTTACTCCGGATGGAGAGCCTGTGGTAGGTGTCCCTTTTTTCTTAGTTCACCCCGCGCTTATGAAATTAGAAAAAAAAATTATGCTTGATGTCGAGGGTGGTACAAAACAATGGTGTATGAAGCTTTTAAGGCATGAAACCGGGCATGCTTTAAATTATGCTTATAAATTGTATAAAAGAAAAAAGTGGCAAAGAATTTTCGGAAAATTCTCTAAAGAGTATTCTGATACATACAGGTTTCGCCCTTACAGTAAAAGCTTCGTAAGGCACTTAGAGGATTATTACGCTCAGTACCATCCTGATGAGGATTTTGCCGAAACCTTCGCTGTCTGGCTTACTCCCGGTTTTGATTGGCAAAATCAGTACAAAGGATGGAAAGCTTTACAGAAACTTAGATACGTAGAGGAATTAATGAGAGAGATTAAAGATAAAGATCCTTTGCTGAAACAGGGGAAGAAATATTGGCAGGCATCGCGTTTGCGGATAACTCTTAAAAATTATTATAAAAGGAAGAAACATTTTTATGCTGAGGATTTTCCTGATTTCCATGACATTAACCTAAGAAAAATTTTTCAAGAAAAGAATAAAACGCAAGAATGTGTCTTCTCAGCGTCAGAGGTTATAAAAAAGTATAGAAAAGACATTCTGGATAATGTGTCTGTTTGGACCGGGGAAAAAAAATATGTCATAGACAATCTTTTAGGTACAATTGCATCCCGCTGCAAAAGTCTGGGGTTAAAAGCTTTTGTGTCCGAATCGTTGATAGTCCTGAAAATTTCTACATATATTACTGCCCTAATCATGAATTATATGTATACCGGTAGATTTAGAGGAAAAAAATGAAGAAGAGACTAAAAATCCTTTTACTTTTTGACAGCCCTTATTTTACTCCTCGAGGTTACGATTTTAAAAAGGAATTTAAAGATTTAGATTGGATGACAGAAGACGACGTTTTTCGGTCCCTTCTTGAGAGCGGGCACCAGGTTAATTTACTGGGTATTTACAATGACATAGAAATACTTTTTGAAGAAATAAAAGAGAACCGGCCTGAAATCGTGTTTAACCTCGCTGAAGTTTTTAATCAGAAATCACATTTTGATAAAAATATAGTGGGGTTATTGGAAATATTAGGAATTCCTTACTCCGGTGCCTCTCCGGACAGTCTTCTTATTTGCAATAATAAAGCTTTAAGCAAGAAGATTCTAAGTTTTCATAAAATAAAGATTCCCAATTTCTACACTTTTTATAAAAGACACCGTATCTGGTTACCCAAACGGCTTAAACTGCCGCTTATTGTAAAGCCCTTATGTGAAGAAGCTTCACGGGGGATATCTTCGGCTTCAGTAGTGGATAGTGAAGAATCTTTGGTTGAAAGAGTAAAGTTTATCCATGCTAAAATGGACATGGCTGCTATAGTTGAGGAATATATCGAAGGAAGAGAATTCTATGTAAGTGTTTTGGGGAACAGAAGAATTAAAGTTTTCCCTCCCCGGGAAATGAAATTCGGGCAGATTCCTGAAGATGAGCCGCGGATTGCTACCTACAAGGCAAAATGGGATTATAATTACCGGGAAAAATGGGGGATAAAGAATGTTTTTGCCGGTAGAATGCCTAATGGGGTAAATGAAAAAATCGTAGATATTTGTAAACGTGCTTATCGGGCTTTGAATATGCAATGTTACGCCAGATTTGACATAAGAGTTACGTCTTCGGGTTCTGTGTATATTATCGAACCTAATGCTAATCCCTGTCTGGCAAGATATGATGAACTCGGGCAGTCCGCGGAAAAAGCGGGAATTCCTTATAACGAACTCATCCAGAAAATAATAAATCTTGGTTCTCAAAGGGGCCAGTGAAAGAAAATCCTTTTTATCTTAAAAACCATTTGACAGAAGGTGAGTCCTTCCAGTATAATTTAAGCAAAGATGAAGACAAAAATATTTATCGCTTTCTTCCTCTCCGGGGTGTTTATTTTTTTTCTTTTTAATCCTTTATTCGCGGAAGAGTCTCCGGGAGAAAAGCTGGAAAACAAAATTGGAATCTTGGAAAAGAAAATTTTATCCGAACGCGGAGAAATAACCTCTTTAGGGACAACTTTGAATAATTTAAAGGCAGAGAATGCCCG
>JAGLUN010000088.1 GCA_023134705.1 Candidatus Omnitrophota bacterium
AGTGGAGGGCCTCCGGCGGAAAAATGGATAGAAGGGTAAAAGAAAAAGGATAAAACCATAGCTTCGGCATTTCAAATTCACAAGAGGCTTGGGCCGGGACTTTTGGAATCTGTATACGAAATTGTTTTGGCGTATGAATTAAAAAAAGAGGCCTGATTCGGTTCGGAATTAATACGTGATGGCATATCAAGAGTTGTCAATGGGTTATAGATTTAAAATCTTAGCGCCTTTGCGCCTTTGCGTGAGAATGGTTTATAACTTGTTTTTGAGTTAATCTTTACCGGCTGGAGATTCAGATTTAGAAGAGGGGCCTGTTTTAGCAAGCAACAATGTCATTCTACTTTTTTTACGAGCGGCTTTATTGCGGTGGATTGTTTTTTTTGCCGCGGCCTTATCCAAGGTTTTATAAACATCTTTTAGCTGTGTTTTCGCTGATTCTATCTCTTTATTCTGCAGGGATTTCTTAAAATGTTTTATCGCGTCTTTAATCTTTTTCTTTCGCGCTAAATTAAGTATGTGCCTTTTTTGGCTTTTTTTTAATTCTTTTACCGCAGATCTTTTTTGAGGCATAATGTCTCCTTATCTAGATAATCATTACAATTTAGATGCTTTTTATACCAGATAAAGGGTATCCTGTCAAGATGTTTTTGTGAGAGCCCAATTGACCATCGACTTCCTTAATAGTATCGCGTATTGCGTATCGTGTATAAGGTTACTTAAAGTTACTTAAGGTTGCTTAAAGTTGCTTAAAGTTACGTCAAGTAAACTCCACTGTATTTCTATATTCTTTACTAGTATCGCGTATCGAGCATCCAGCATCGAGGATTTAGCATCTAGTATCAAGCATCTATTATCCATTCTCTATTTTCCAGCATTCAGCATCCAGCATCGAGCATCTAGGATCTAGGATCTATCATCGCGCGTGGCCTACACTTGTTTCCCCTTGCATTTTAAAGGTTTTCTGATAGATTATCTACAAAGAGGCGTATGGATGTTTAAAGAAATAGTAAAGAATACCGGTGTTTTAAGCGCGGGAATTTTATTTTCCCGCATTTTAGGCCTTGTTCGGGATGTGGTTATTGCCAAATATTTCGGAACCTCAAGGATATTCGAGGCGTTTATTGTGGCTTTCCGGATTCCTAATATTTTTCGCAGTCTTTTCGGCGAAGGGTTCAGTGATTCTGTGGCTACCCCGGTTCTTTCCGAACATCAGAAAAACCGGGAAAGATTAGTTGTTCTTGCCAGCAGGTTATTCTCCGTCTTTTTTGTCATATTGCTTATTTTCGTTATCCTGGGAATGATTTTCGGAAAGTATTTTGTAATCGCTATTGCTCCCGGATTCCTTAAAGACCGTTCTACCTTTGAATTAGCGGTTTCGTTCACGCGGGTAACTTTTCCCTATCTTTTTTTTATCGGATTAGTAGCGGTAATGAGCTCTCTTCTTTACGCTTTAAAGAAATTCACACTTCCCGCTTTTGTGCCTTCATTGTTCAATATTTGTATGATTGTAGGGGTTTTTTTCTTCCGCCGCCGTCTGGATAATTATATCCTTGTAGTAAGTGTATTAACCGCGGGAGTCATTCAATTCGCCTGTTTATATTTCTATTTACTGCGTAAAGGCATTGTAATGAAAATGAGACTTAAACAGTCCTTTCAAGATAAAGATATCAAAAGAATGTTTAAGTTATTCATTCCCCGGATATGGGCAAGTTTGGTTTACCATTTAAACGTATTCGTTGACACGGTATTTTCTTCGTTAAGCTGGATAGTCGGGGGAGGCGCGTTAGCGGCAATTTATTATTCTAACAGAATTATTCAATTCCCCTTAGCGCTTATCGCTATATCCGTATCACGAGTCGCGATTGTGGATCTTTCCGGATTTCATAAGGAGAATGACCTTGAAAAATTTAAACAGCTTTTTATTTTTTCTTTGCGCAGCATACTTTTTTTTATTGTTCCCTGCAGTGTTGTTCTTCTTTTCATGTCACAGGAAATTATCGAGGTCTTATTTTTAAGAGGGACTTTTGATGAGTCTTCCTGTAATATCACTCATCCCGTGTTATTTTTTTATGCTTTCGGACTTTTTCCTTTCTGCGGGATAAAACTTCTGGTTAATTCATTTTATTCCTTAAAAGATACTTCCACACCGGCAAAGACAGCGGGGATAGCACTGGCTGTAAATATTATTTTGAGCGCTTTGCTTATGTTTCCTCTGAAAGTCAGCGGAATAGCCTTAGCGAGCAGTTTGGCCGCTTTTTTGAATTTTTTTATGCTTTACCGATTATTGATAAAACGAATCGGCCGGCTGAACTGGCAAGGGCTTCCTCAAGAGATAGTGAAATTACTTTTTCTCGGGTTGGTCATGGGAGGAATTTTGAAATTATTCTGGATTTATTTGAATTATAATAAGTATATAAGAATTACTGCGGGAACAATCTCTGCCGCGGCCGTCTTTTTGTTCCTGGCCTCTGTTCTGAAAATAAAATATTTCCAGTATATAAAATCATGGATATTAAGGAAAAAATAGGTAAACTTCCGGTAAAATGCGGAGTTTACATAATGAAATCCGCCAAAGGAGAGATTCTTTATATTGGTAAAGCCGCGTCGATAAAAAAGAGAGTTTTGACCCATTTCCGGGGGAATCAATCAGTGAAAAACGCCTATTTTCTAGGGAAAGTCTCTGATATTGATTGTATTGTTTGTTCCAGCCAGGAGCAGGCGCTTATTTTAGAAGCATCTTTGATAAAAGAAAATCAGCCGAAATATAATGTGAATTTAAAGGACGACAAAAGTTATCCTTACGCGGTGATTACTAAAGAGAAGTATTCCCGTATCTGGGTAACCCGGCCTAATGAGATAAAAAACGGTATTTGTTTTGGTCCGTTCACCAATAGTAAACAGCTTCAGGCAGCCTTGAAATTGATACGGACTGTTTTCCCTTACCGTTCCTGTAAAAGAATGTCCGGGAGGCCATGTCTTTATTATCATTTGAATTTATGCCCTGCTCCCTGCGCGGGCAAAATAGGCGTTTCAGAATACAGGGAAAACATCGGGAATGTTAGTAAAATAATTTCCGGAGAACGGAAGAAACTTATTAGAAAACTTGAACAACTGATGAACAATTTATCTAAAAAAATGATGTTTGAGGAGGCGGCAAGAGTGCGGGATAAACTTATCGCTATTAGCAGCCTTTATTCGGGTGAAAATACCGATAGCGAATTAATTGTTTTAAAGCGCCTGCTTAATTTAAAAAAAATACCGTTTATAATCGAAGCAATAGATATTTCTTCACTAACCGGTAAAGAGGCTGCGGGTTCGGTGGCCGCGTTTAAAAATGGGATACCTGATAAAGATAATTACCGCCGTTACCGGATTAAAACAGTTGATGAAATTGATGATTACAAAATGATTGCGGAAGTAGTAAGAAGAAGGTACTGTCACCTTAAGAAAGAGAGGAAAAAGAATCCGGATTTGATAATTATTGACGGAGGGAAAGGACATGTTAAAGTAGCAAAGAGGGAATTAGAGAAGATTGGACTAAAAGTCCCGGTTATCGGTATAGCTAAACGGAACGAAGAAATATGGTTTCCGAAAAAACGATATCCCTTGATAATTCCTAAAGATAACCCGGCACTTCACCTTATCCAAAAGATTAGAGATGAAGCGCATAGATTCGCCCATAAATATCATACTTTGCTGAGGGAAAAGCGGGCTTTGGGCTCTGGGCTAAGAAAATACAAAATGCAATCCGCAAAACAAATAAATATGTAGGGACAGGCCTGTCCGAGAGAATCAATCATCACAAAAGAAATGTCAAAAATATTAATATGTAGGGACGCGATTTATCGCGTCCTTTTTAAAAAAAACGGAATAATTGTCGATAAATATTGGGGTAAAATTCCCAAACAATTTAAATCCGTAGAATTAGATTAGATACCCATATTATTATGCCTAACCATGCACATGGCATGAAGATGAAGAAAATATTAAAGGATAACGGGCTCAGTCTGACCCCGCAAAACAAATAAATAGTTCTTTCACGTATAGGCAGCAGGGTATACTGCCATTTTTTCACTCAGGCACGATTTTTTCCTTCGGGCCGCAAAAGTTAGCAAAATCGTGAATCATTCAAAAATGACAGTATACCCTTTGTTTATGCGAGTGGCTAAAGTTTTGCCATTGTTTTGACAAGTAAAAGATATAAAAGTATAATGAAATTCCATAAAAGATGACGGTCGTCTATTAGATGGTAAAAGAAGATAAACTATGGGATGGTTTTTAAGAAAGTCTGTAAAGATTGGCCCCATTCGTTTCAATTTATCAAAAAGCGCGGAAATAACAGGGGCAGGAAATAACAGCGGGAAATAACAAGGTCCAGGGTCAGACCTTGTCCACCAGAGGTGGATCCGCTTGCCCGCTTCTGGACGGAAAATGTGAAATGATAGATTGTTCTTCTCTCCCCATTCCCAACTCCCCTAAAAGTAAAGGGGGAAGAAGGGGTGTTCATAAATATATAAATTTACCCATTCGACAGAAAACCACGTCTATAAGGACGTGGCTGAATGGCTTTCTGCTCAGTCCTTCGATTATACTCAGGACTGAGTCCTGAGCCAAGTCGAATGGACTCAGAGTTCCGCTCCACCGGAGCGGGATCCTGAAAAAACAGAAGCCGCCGCTCTGAGGCGGTGGAGCTTCGCTCAACTTTACCAAACTTTTATAGTTTTATGTCCATTCCCTCGTTCCCTACGTTCCTTATTCGCTGCGGGGTTTGGGGGTTAGAAAGTTTGGAAGAGGCTTCAAAATTCTCCCAAACATGTTGGGTTTAATCATGAATGATTTAGAAAAGTACTTCACAGGAAATAGAGGAAGAGTGATTCACAAATGGAAACACTATTTTGAAATTTATGACCGGCACTTTTCACGTTTTAGGGGCACTGATGTTCACGTCGTTGAATTTGGTGTATCTGATGGCGGTTCTTTGCAGATGTGGAAACAATATTTTGGGCCTAATTCCAAAATATTCGGGATAGACATCAGTCCGCATTGCAAGAAGTTAGAAGAGGAACAAGTTAAAATATTCATAGGTGATCAGGAAGATAGACGATTTCTGAAAGCGATATCAGAAAAGATTCCAAGAATAGATATCTTGATTGACGATGGTGGTCATACAATGAAACAGCAAATAAACACCTTTGAGGAGCTCTTCTCTTATATTGAGGAAAATGGTGTGTATCTATGCGAAGACTTACATACTTCTTATTGGCCGAAGTGGGGCGGAGGCTATAAGAAACGCGGCACGTTTATAGAGTACAGCAAAAACTTTATCGACTACATAAATGCTTGGCATTCTATCCAAACAAGCAGGTTGAGCGTCACAGAATTCACTAGATCGGTTCACTCATTGCATTATTACGATAGTGTTCTTGTGATTGAGAAACGACCAATTGAAAAGCCATTCCACCTGAAAACTGGAACACCAACAATTAGGGCTAAGAGCTCTGAGAAGAGTCCTTTGAAATATTTCAAAGGACGGGTGAAACGAGAAATAGACCGCCTAATAAGGCGTTTTTCGTAGAATAGTGGACGTTCCTAAATGTATAAATTTATCCATTCGACAGAAAGCCACGTCTATAAGGGCGTGCCTGCCTGCGGCAGGGATGAATGGCTTTCTGCTCAGTCCTTCGATTATACTCAGGACTGAGTCCTGAGCCAAGTCGAATGGACTCAGAGTTCCGCTCCACCGGAGCGGGATCCTGAAAAAACAGAAGCCGCCGCTGTGAGGCGGTGGAGCTTCGCTCAACTTCATCAAATTTTTAAAAGGATAATGGGGTCGAGGACAATGGGGTCGGTCCTGACCCCGTAACGTACTACATTCCATCCATTTTTGTCAAATATTGTCGTCCTATCGGCGGAGTCTCCTTGAAATTATGACTTTTATGTGGTATCTTTTGGTTTGAAGGATAACGGGGTCAGGCCTTGAAACTTGAAAACATTTGACAGAGAGTGAAACGGTTTACCGGATTAACAAATCCCGAGATAGGGAAAAAGTTTGCGATAACATTTTCAGCAGTAAGCATGGCGGCGAAGGATGTAGAGGTATTGATGGGGAAAGATGAAAGGGTTAGACGTAAGGTTGAAACAATCATTTCAAGTTTCAAGGCCTGACCCCGTGCCCTTTTAAAAAAAGGTGGTGAAAGATGAAAAGTTCAAAATTAATCATAGGGTTAATATTTCTGGTTTTTTTATGTAACACGTTCGATAATGTGTTCGCACAGGAATTTTTGAAAGACCGCCGCAAGGCAACTATGCCGCGTTCAAGTTTTTTCGAGAGTAAAGAGGATTTTAGTGCGGAAAATGATGGAGAAGTGTTTGATTCTGATAAGACATTAAATCCTTTACCAAAACTCGACTCTAAATTTTCACCTAGCATAAATGAATCTCGTGAGTATTTGGCAAACCTGTTAGGAATAGACATCGATGATATTGAATTTGTGTCGGCCGAATATACCCAACAAATGACAGCAGGGGATAAACCTGGCATCATTGGATATGTGGCGGGTCCATTGAATGTCTCAATCAAACTAGAACTAACCAATGGAGATGAATATATAGTCAAAGCTTCCAATGGTCCTACGCCGGAGGACGGATGGACAAACTTCGAAATAGTCGGAAAGGTTAGATATACACCACCCGAGAGTCCGTTGTACCATGGGGAGCAGTTAAAAAGTGCCGCTACGGCTTATTTAGCAAATGTGTTAGGAATAGCTGAAGAAGATATTGAATTTGTAGAATATATAGAAGTCGGATTAATGTGGGACGAAGGAGGGGGAATAATTGGTCACGATGGAGATGGAACAGCTGCTTTTATTCAATTGCAAGTCAAAGGAGAAACATATGTAGTGAGAGCCTATAAGCATTCGTACCCAGAAGGCTTATGGGGCAATTTCAGATTAGAAGGGCGCCTCGTTGAAAGGGACATGGGGGCACCTCGTCCACCAGAGGTGGATCCGCCTTTGGCGGAAAATGCGAAAAGATTATATCTTCTT
>JAGLUN010000089.1 GCA_023134705.1 Candidatus Omnitrophota bacterium
CTTGAATGCATTTTTCCGGTTAAACGCGGATTCTCGCAAATAGTTTAGGCGTAAATGTGGACAATTAAATTAAAGTTAGTCTTTATCCTTCTTATTTTTCTTCTCCTGGACTTTTTAAAGCCGTTAGGTTTCCATTTTACCCCGGAATTCCTTTTTTTAGGGGTTCTCTTCGCCTCTTTAAATTTTCCTTTAAATATCACGCTGCCTTTAATCATAAGTTTCGGTGTATTAAAAGATTTTTTTTCTTTAAATACTTTTCCGTTCCATACAGTCTTTTTTGTTACCGTGGATGTTTCTACCCGATATTTGATTACGTATTTTCCGGATAAGCATTTATTAAGAAGATTATTAGCGGCTTTATTCATATTGTTTTATGCTTGTCTTAATAGTTTAGCAATTTGGCACTTTCCTTTTCCCTTAATTTTTCTTTTCTTTACTCAATCGTTTTTCGTTTTTTGTTTGATGGAGCATTTTCTTCTTTTATGGATACAAAATTTATTTCAAGAACAATAGCCGGCGGATTACTCGTAATTATACTTTGCTTATTTTATTTTCAAATTATAAAAGGCGAGGGTTATTTAAGCAAAGCAAAGAATAATTATATAAAGGCAGTTAATTACCCTTCGATTCGGGGATCCGTTTTTGATAGAAATAAAACATTGTTGGCAGTTGATAAGCCGAATTTTAATCTTGCGGTAATCCCCTATCAAATAAAAGGGCAGAAAGATTCGTTATTCAAAGAGTTATCTTATTGTTCCGGGATGAGTGAAAAACGTATATCCGTTTATTACCGGAGGAATTTCAAAAATATTTTTTCGCCCGTAGACGTTTTGATTAATATTGATAAAGAGAAGGCCCTGGAGATAAAAGATAAATTTAAAGAAAAAGTAGTTTTACGGGTTATCCCTAAGCGCTTTTATACTTTTGACTATGAATTTTCTCATCTTCTCGGATATGTGAAAGAAGATAAAGTGGTTCATAAGGATATAAAAAAATACGGATATTCTCCTTATCAAATTGCGGGGGTGAACGGAATAGAGCGGACTTATAACGATTTTCTTAAAGGAGAAGGCGGAGCAGAATTAATCGAAGTTAATTCCCGGGGGCGAATAGTGGGGTTTCTGGGTAAAAGAGAAAGAGTGAAAGGTAAAGATGTGTTTCTTAGTGTAGATTCCCGGATACAAAAAATCGCTTATGAAAGTTTAGGCGAATTTACCGGGACAATTATCATTATGAATCCTCATACCGGAGAGATTATTTCTTTGGTTTCCAAGCCGTCATTTAATTTGAATGATTTTATAGAGGCAAAAAATATAGAAAAAATATTTGATGATAGAAAAAAGCCACTTATTAACCGGGCAGTGCAGGCGAGGTATCCTTTGGGTTCTGTTTTTAAAGTTATTGTGGCAATAGCAGCACTTGAGGAAAGGATTATTACTCCTTTTACAACTTTTACCTGCGAAGGGAAGTTGGCCTTTGGCGATACGGTTTTTAAATGTTGGTCTATACATGGCCAACAGGATTTATATAACGCTTTAGCGCATTCCTGTAATGTCTATTTTTACCAGTTAGGATTGCGGTTGAAGGTAGAGAAGATAGCTAAATGGGCTAAGATTTTTAGCCTGGATAAACTATCTGGTATTGATCTCCCTTACGAAAAGAAAGGATTAGTTCCGGAGCGAAAGTGGAAAAAAAAACATAGAGAAATGAATTGGTTTGGCGGAGATACTCTGAATTTTTCGATCGGACAGGGATATCTTGCGGTTACGCCGATTAGGAGTGCGCTTTTTATGTCCGCGTTTGTTAATGGCGGTTATTTAGTCTCCCCTTATGTGGTTAAAACCGTAGAGGGCCAGGATATATCTTATCCGAAAAAAGTAAAAATTCCTGTAAGTAGTAATAATTTGAAGATAGTGAATCAAGGGTTGAGAGGAGTTATTTTAAAAAAAGACGGTACAGCTCACCTTTTAGAGTCTTTGAACCTTAAAATAGCGGGTAAGACCGGAACAGCCCAGACCGCGGGGAAATCTCATAGTTGGTTTGTCGGATTTTTTCCTTATAATAACCCTAAATATACGATGTGTGTCTTTTTGGAGAATGGTGGTTCTGGTTCCAAGGCAGTGAAAGTTACCTATGAAATGTTAAAGAGATTGAAAGAGGATAATTTGTTATAGGTGGATGTGCAATCCGTACTTGTTTCCCGTAATTCCGGTGATTAGTGACTTTTTTAATAGGAGCATCTAGGATCTAGAATCGAGCATCTCTATTTTTTCCGCCAAAGGCCCTCCACTACTTGTTGCAGATACAATGCACACGAAGTGTGTGTTGTACCCGGAGGGCAGAGGCGAAGCCTCTGTATGCAACAAGTAGTGATTGCTGTGGATACAATGCACTCCGAAGGAGTGTGTTGTACCCGAAGGGCAGAAGCGAAGCTTCTGTACACAGCAATCAGAGGCGGGCAAGCGGATCTTCCGCCTACAGGCGGATCCGCTTTGGAGGAGCCTATGGCAGACTATTCTCTATTTTTCCGCCGAAGGCGGACCCGCCTTGGGCGGGCTATCTTTTGATGACGGGAGTTTGGTAACTATTGTCTAATTAAACATATATCCATGGGAAAAACCAGAATAAGAATAATTATTTGTTTGCTTATTTTAAGTATTCTCAGCCTGTCCGCTCTCTTTAGCGCTCTTCATCAATCCGGGCGGATGGAGAATGAAGCTATTTTTTACAGACAGATAGCCTGGATAACTATAGGTTGGTTATTCCTTTTTGCTTTTTCTTTTGTGAATTATCGTTTGTATTTTGATTTAGCTTTTTTCCTGTATATATTCAACATCGCGCTTTTGATAGGAGTGAAGTTATTTGGCCGGGAAATTATGGGAGCGAAAAGATGGATTCCCGTCTTTGGGATTAATTTCCAGCCTTCGGAGTTTTCCAAATTAGTTATTATTATTCTTTTAGCCCGGTTTTTCTCTCAGGATAAAGAAACAAGGGGTATTTTTTTAAGAAAAATGTTGGTCCCATTAGGCCTGGTGCTAATAACCTTTTCTATTATATTTAAACAGCCTGATTTAGGGACAGCTCTTATTTGCCTTTTGCTTTTTTTCCTTTTGGGATTATCGTCCCGGTTAAAAAAATGGTATTTTATCATGCCTTTAGCCTTAGTTGTTGTCGCTTCTCCTTTAGCCTGGCATGTGCTTAAAGATTATCAGAAGAAACGCTTGCTTGTTTTTTTAAATCCAGCAACCGAACCCTTAGGCGCGGGATATACTATTATTCAGTCAAAGATAGCTATTGGTTCAGGGAAATCGTTAGGAAAAGGTTTTCTTTCGGGAACTCAGAATCAATTCAATTTTCTCCCTGAGCGGCATACAGATTTCATCTTTACCGTGATAGCCGAAGAATGGGGATTTATGGGTTCTTTGTTTCTTTTACTGGTTTACTATTTAATTTTAAAAAATATTCTGGCTATCGCTAAAGAAGCCAAAGATGAATTCGGCGCTCTTTTGTGTGTAGGGACAGTGTCCTTATATTTCCTTCATATTTTTATAAACATAGGGATGACAATGGGAATTTTACCTGTAGTCGGTTTACCTCTCATTTTTTTAAGTTATGGAGGTACGCATATTTTTATTAATTTTCTTCTTTTGGGAGTAGTTTTTAATGTGAGTAAGCAGTGAGTGCTGCAGAAGACAGAGGATAGAAGAAACGAGGGACGAGAGACGACCGTTCACTTCGTTCGCTCGGACGAGGGACGAAGAGGAGAATTACACTATAGATGCTGGATGCTCTGGATGCTCGATACTTGATACTGGATACGCAATACGCGATACGCAATACGCAATACTGGATACTCGATGCTGGATGCTGGTATTAAAAAGATGGATTGGGTAAATTTTAGAAAACCTCAAAGGTATGTAGGCGGCGAATGGAATATGGTTAAGAAAACCCATCGCGGGAAGATTAAGGTGGTCTTATGTTATCCGGATCTTTATGAGGTTGGCATGAGTAATCTGGGTTTGAGAATTATTTATGGTTCACTCAATAATATCGATGATGTGGTATGTGAAAGAGCGTTTATGCCCGGGCTTGATCTTGCCGATTACCTGGAGAAGAATAAAAAGAAATTATTCTCATTGGAAACTAAAACCTCTCTTGATACTTTTGATGTTATAGGATTTAATTTCAGCTGCGAATTGAATTTTACTAATTTTCTTTATATGCTTACGCTTGCAGGTTTGCCTGTCGAAAAAAAACAAAGAAAAGACACGATTGTTTTAGGCGGAGCGATTCTTAATCCCGAGCCGCTCAGCAGTTTCGTTGACGTATTCTTTATGGGAGAATTTGAGGAGAAAACTTTTGAATTCGTATCTGTTCTAAGAAGGTATAAAGATAAAGAAAGCAGGTTGAAGAATTTAGCGGAAATAGGAGGGTTCTATATCCCGGAATTCTATGATGTACAGCAAAAAGAAAGAAGATATTATTTTTCGAAGAAATATAAATACGCGAAACTTCCCGTAAGAAAAGAGTACGTTAAAGACCTAAATTATTCTTATTACCCTTCGAATTGGCTTACCCCATATACCCGGATAGTCCATGACCGGGCCCAGGTTGAAATCGCCAGAGGTTGTCCGAACAGTTGTTTTTTTTGCCAGGCAAGATCTTCTTATTATCCTTACCGGGAAAAAAGAGTTGATCATATACTAAATTGCCTTGAAGAAATTTATAAAAACAGCGGTTACGAGAATTTTTCTTTTTTGTCGTTATCCGCCTCAGATTATTCTCAAATCGATACACTTATAGATAAAGCGGGGGAGATTTTTAAAGATAAAGGAGTAGGCCTTTCTTTGCCTTCTTTAAGAGTAGATGATATCATCGGCCGGCTTTATAAAAAGTTGCTCCGGATAAAAAAGACTTCCCTTACTCTGGCTATAGAAGCAGCTACTCCCGGCTTGCGGGAAAAAATTAACAAAAATATAGATGTAGGCGCTTTTATGGAAGCAAAAGATATAATAAAATCTTTAAATTTAAAGCATATAAAATTTTATTTTATGTTCGGCCTTCCTTTTGAAACCGGGGAAGATATATTTGCTTTAGGAGAGTTATCCGGAAAGATGAGCCGGGATTTAGGGATTAATTTGAATATAAGTATAAATGCCTTTATCCCCAAGCCTTTTTCCCATTTTCAGGGGAAGCCGATGGAAAAAGAAGAGATTCTTGTTGATAAGAAGAGAATGCTTCTTAAATCTATAAAGAGAAGAAGGATCAAAGTATCCATAGCTGACATTAAAAAAAGTCTTTTGGAGGCAGCTATTTCCCGGGGGGACAGGAGTTTATCCCGGGTAATACATAGAGCTTTTCTTTTCGGAGCACGTTTTGATTCTTATACTGAATATTTCAAATGGGAGATATGGGAAGAAGCTTTTAAACAGGAAGGTATCGATCCCCGTTATTATTTGGAAGATTTTCCCGGAGATTTCGCCTGGTCGCATATTCGGGTTGAATAATTAGACCGCGGAAAATGAAAAGATAGGGGTATGGAAAAAAACCACAGATGAACACAGATTCACCCTGTTAGATAATACAATTGAACCATCTAACAGGGTGAACACAGAAATTTTTTTTATAAAAAACTAACCAGAGAAATTATAAATTCCTCATATAATGTTCTTAATGTATTGGGATGTGGATTATTGGAAAAAATATACGAAAATTCACTTACATGGGAATTAGAACTAAGAAAAAAGAAAGTTTTTTCACAAAAGGAGTTTAAAGTAATTTATCGTGAAAAAGAAGTCGGGATATATTATATGCTGACTTGGTTATAGAAAATATAGACAATGTACATCGCGCTCAGTTACTGAACTATCTTAGAATATTTGGTTTGAGAGTTGGGTTAATTATAAGTTTTGCCAAACCGAAATTGCAGTATGAAAGATTAATAGTTTAAAGCTGTGTGTACTTGTGCCTGTGTTAATCTGTGGTTAAATTCTTTATACACTTTATTTTTTTGCCCTTTGCCATATTCGATAGCGGGCTAATACCAAAAATCAAACACCGATTAAATATGGAAGAGAAGAAGTTTAAAATAAAAACAGTAATAAAGAAAACAGGAGTGATGAAATATTTTTCCCAGTTGGATTTAGTCAGAATTTTTGAACGAGCTTTAAGGCGGACAGGTTTGCCTGTTTATATAACCAAAGGCTTTAACCCTCACGTGAAAATGAGTTTTTCAAACGCTTTAAAGTTAGGGGTAGAAGGAGAAGTAGAAATAACTTTTTATTTTTCTGAAAAGGTTTCTTGTGATGAATTAAAGACAACTATCTTTCCGCAATTGCCTCAAGGCCTGGAAATTATTCAGATTACAGAAGAGTAGAAAGAAATAAAACAAAAGTTTGTTTTTTTTGCGGCTTGTCCTTGACAAACAGGAATGGAATATGGTATATCCTTATGCTATGATTACCCCATTTAGCCACGGGGATAATAAAGAAGAACAGGTTTAAAAGCTCTTTAAGATAGTTGTTTATTACCTTAACGACAAAGCCAAACCCTAAGCCTATCATGGTTTTAGGGGGCGGAAAGCCAGGGATTCGAATCAAAAGACAGATGTCAGAAGTCAGAGGACAGAAAGCCTAAAAATTTAGTCTGTTTCCTGTATTCTACAAGAAACTTCACACACCAACGAAGTTGGTGCATTCAGGACTTTTCCCTATGAAGTTCCTTGCCGGGCACTCAAAATTAGCTCTACTAATCATTTATATGTATGCACTTTACAAAAGAATTACTTTTTATAGTTTCCTATACGGCAAGAAAGGAATAGCCGGGTTGCCGAAATAAGGAAGGTGACCCGGTTTTTTTGTTAGACGCGGATAAGTACGGATAAATAGTAAGCAATTCCTTTCCTGACCCCTTCCCCTTGAAATAGCACGGAGTATAGTATATATAATAAGTAGATAGGTTTTTAGCTACGGTAAAATAATAGAATTTTTTTATTAATCCAAATAATGCAGTACGCATTATTTGCCCAAATGCCCTAATGAGCAGGCTTCGCACGGGCCGGTCGCAAATTTTCCTTTTAAAATTTAGAAAGGCCGGGGTAACCGGGGAAAATGCCGCGTATTTTTTGTACAACTACCTTTTGTTCTAATTCTTTATCTTCCCGAAGGTTATAAATTTTTTCACCGGAGGCCCTCCACTAATTGCTGT
>JAGLUN010000009.1 GCA_023134705.1 Candidatus Omnitrophota bacterium
GTGGAAAATTTGGAGTCGGCCCTACGGGCAAATAATGCTAACCGCATTATTTGGGTTAACTTTTTTTCGATAGTTCTAAATCAGGCGTAATGAGGGTTGATTAATGTTTGCTTGTAATAGCTGTGGCTATAAATCAATAAAGTGGTTGGGTAAATGTCCAGTCTGTGAAAGCTGGGAATCTTTCATAGAGGAAGAAGTCTTAATTTCTAAAAACGGACCAGAGTGGCTTTCCTCTCGTCCCACACTTCTTAAGGAAGTGAGTAGTCAAAAGACAGAAAGGATTTCAACTCGTATAGCGGAGTTAGATAAGGTTCTGGGTGGCGGATTAGTAAGGGGCGAAGTTATTTTAGTAGGGGGTGAACCGGGAGTAGGTAAATCCACGCTTCTTTTAGAGACAGGTTCAAAGCTTTCGGAAGTAAGCAAAGTTTTGTATGTAAGCGCCGAGGAATCTACAGAGCAGGTTAGTTTGCGCGCGAAAAGGTTGAATATATCGGCTGACAATCTTTATTTTCTAAATGAGGATAATCTGGAAAATATTTACCGCCATCTGAAAGAAGAAAAGTTTGATTTTTTAATTGTGGATTCTATTCAAGCGGTATGTCACCCCGGCATTAACGCGCAGAAAGGAAGCGTTTCTCAAATAAAAGGTTGCGCGGACTTTCTAACGCGGATAGCTAAGACATCCGGGGTAGTTGTTTTTATTGTTGGGCATGTTACGAAGGACGGCTCGATAGCCGGGCCTAAGCTCCTGGAACACATTGTTGATTGTGTCTTGTATTTTGAGAGTGAAATCCTTTCGACCTACCGAATCTTAAGAGCTACAAAGAACAGATTCGGCCCGGCAGGCGAATTAGCCGCGTTTGAAATGACTTCTTTAGGACTCAGAGAAGTTAAAAGTCTTTTTGATTTATTCCTGCCGCATAAAGATAAAACCATAGCAGGAAGTTGCATTGTTTGTGTTGTTGAAGGGATAAGGCCGATAATTTTAGAACTTCAGTCTTTAGCCGGCAGGTCAGGCTTTGGCATGGTAAGAAGAAGATCAATAGGTTTTGATTTCAACCGGTTTTGTTTATTAATTGCTATTATCGAGAAAAGACTTAAGATTCCTCTCTCCAGTGAAGATGTTTTTTTTAATGTTAGCGGGGGGATAAAGATAAATGATCCTAGCGCGGACCTCGGGGCATGTCTGGCGATTATTTCCAGCTATAAAGAGAAGACTACCCCTTTAGGATTTATTTTTTTGGGGGAGGTCGGTTTAGGCGCGGAAATACGGCCGATAAGCAATATAAATCTAAGGCTTAAAGCGATAAAACGGGGAGGTATTTTTAAGAAAGTGTTTATTCCCCAGGTTAATTTGAAAGAAGTGGAAGTGAACTTGGGAGATGTTAAAATCAAAGGAGTCAGCGCCTTAAAAGAAGTTGTGCAGGAAATCTGGGAGTAGACGTCGATTGTAAAAGCGTAAATGGCTGTAAATTATACGCGGACCCTCGCGAATAGAGAAGACACAAGTTAGCCAAAGCTGTAAATAGAAAGTAGTTAATATACACGCTGAGGTCATAAATAGTGAATTTTACATGTTTGAAAACCGAAAATACTGACGGAAAATGAAAAGATAGGGGGTATGGGAAAAAAAGAGGGATATCAAACCACAGATGAACACAGATTCACCCTGTTAGATAATACAATTGAACCATCTAACAGGGTGAACACAGAAAAAGAATTTCTTTATAAAGTAATAGTAGAAGTGAAATAGGATGTCTGGTTTAAGAGTTGGGTTAATTCTAAGTTTTACCAAACTGAAACTGCGGTATGAAAGATTAGTAGTTTAAAACTGTGTGTACTTGTACCCGTGTTAATCTGTGGTTAAAAAAAATATTATTTATTTTAAAAAGTTTGGATAAGGATGGAAGTTATAAAATCACAATTTGTGAGCTCAACAAGTATAGTTGTAGTTAGTAAATGTAGCAAGCGGAGCGGGCCGTGTTTTTTTCTTGTCGATTACTTACAGTTTTTTAATTAAGGAGGTTTTATGATCAGTCTTAATTTGGTAAGGATATTGTTCATTATTCTTTCTTCCAGTATAGGATATCTTCTTGGTGGAGATAAGGCCTTGGTTTTTTTTCTGGTTAGCTTTTTTGCGAGTTCTGTTATCGTTTTTTTCGAGATAATGGCAAGACGTGTATCTTTAAAAGGCTTATCCGCGGGAGTATTCGGAATTGTTTTAGGATTGATAGGAGCGCGGTTATTCGCTGTGGTTCTGGATCTTTTCGATATTCCTTCGGAAGTTGATTCCGGACTAAAGGTCTCTCTCACTCTTATTTTTATTTATTTAGGTCTTACTTTAGGACTTAAAGGCCGGGAAGAATTCCATTTAATTATTCCTTATGTAAAATTTAAACGTCAGGAGTTAAAAGAAGAGATTGTCGTGGTTGACACCAGCAGCATAATCGATGGTAGGATTTTGGATATAGTCCAGACAGGATTTCTAGAAGCCAGATTTATCGTACCCCGTTTCGTTTTAAATGAGTTACATGTGCTGGCAGATTCGACAGAGCACCTTAAACGTCAAAAAGGAAAACGCGGGATAGAAATTTTACATTCCTTGAAAGGGGAATCCAACATAGAGGTTATAATAAGCGAGCAGGACTTTGACTTGGTAAAGGATGTGGACGCGAAAGTTGTTAGTTTAGCTAAAGTGATGGATGCCCGGGTTCTAACGACAGATTATAATTTGAACCGTATTGCCCAGCTTGAAGGTGTAAAAGTGTTAAACGTAAATGATCTATCGAATGCTTTAAAACTGATTTTTATCCCTGGAGAGAAGTTTACTTTAAAGCTTTTGAAAGAAGGCAAGGAAGTTAATCAGGGAATCGGCTATTTAGAGGATGGAACAATGGTGGTGGTAGAGAATGCCCGTCGTTTAATCGGTAAAAGCATAAATATCGAAGTAACTTCGGTTCTTCAATCGTCTAGTGGGAGAATAATTTTTGCTAAACTCGCGGGATAGTAAACCCCGTTAGAGAACTTTGTTCTCTAACGGTTTCCGCTGACGGTGGCTTTTTCTCCGAAGGCGAATCTGCCTCTGGCGGAAACCACCGTCACCTTCAATCGGTAATGACCACCGATTAGACCCTTCCTTAATTAGGTATAGGAAGGTCTATCCCTGTGGGATTAAAATCGGTGGCTTTCTCTAACGGGGTAAATCAAAAAAATCGCTAAAAATTATCGCGAAGCGATTTTTTTAAGGCGCCGTGCATAATGGCATTCAAAGTTGCTGTGATTATTGTTTGTGCGGGTAGAGGCCGGAGGCTGAAGAAAAATATCGATAAAGCCTTCGCGAAAATAGGAAGGGTGCCTTTATTTTGTTACAGCTATAAAGCCTTTCGCCGGGTAAAAGATGTTTCGCAAATAATTGTTGTTGCCAGAAGAAAATATTTTGGTTTAGTCAGACATTATTTAAAGGGACAGTATTTTAGCCTGGTAGAAGGCGGCAGAAGGCGTCAAGATTCTGTTTATAATGGGATAAAGGCTTTGGATGAAAGTATAAGCTATGTGCTTATCCATGACGGTGCAAGGCCGTTTATAAAGAAGCAAAAGATAATCCGGTTAATAAGACATTTAGACAAATATCCGGCTGTAACTTTAGGCCTGCCGGTAAAAGAGGCTTTAAAACTGGTGAGGAAGGGGGTAATTAAGAAAACCATGGAGAGGAAGGATTTATATGCGATTCAAACTCCACAGGGCTTCAAAAAGAAAATTTTACTCCAGGCCTATAATAGAATTAAAAAGAAAGATATTTATGACGAAACCCATCTTTTGGAAATGCTGGGTAAACGAATAAAAGTGATTGAAGGCGACCTTCTTAATATAAAGATTACTTATCCTGAGGATTTGGAATTGGCGGAGGCCATTCTTGCACAGGAGAAAAAAGGCTTTTAATGAGAGACGAAGGACGAAGGACGACCGTTCACTTCGTTCACTCGGACGAAAGACGAAAGGGAGAATTGAGCGATAGATGCTGGATGCTCGATACGCGATACTAGTAAAGAATATAGAAATACAGTGGAGTTTACTTTAAGCAACCTTAAGTAACCTTAAGTAACCTTAAGTAACTTTAAGTAACCTTATACACGATACTCGTAAAGAATATAGAGATAAAAATGAGATGAGAGACGAGGGACGAGAATTGTGAAGTCAAAGCTAATTAAGAAAAATCGAGAAAGATCTATTAATTCGTTTCCTTATCAGGTAGGTTGGGGATTTGATGTGCATAAGTTTACCAAAAAGAAGAAGAATTTGGTCCTGGGAGGTGTTAAGATTAAATTTCCTCTGGGCTTTGAGGCGGTCTCTGACGGCGATGTTGTTTTGCACGCGGTTTGTGACGGCCTGTTGGGAGCGGCATGTCTGGGAGATATCGGAGATTATTTCCTACCGGGCAGCCCTAAATCAAAAAACATAAAAAGTATTGTAATTGTCCGGAAAGTATTAACGAAAATTAGCAAAGAATATGAAATCGCGAATATAGATATTACGGTGGTTCTTGAGAAACCGCGTTTGGTTCGATATAAAAAAGAGATGTTGGATTCTTTAAGGAACATCTTTGATATAGATAGGGTTAATATAAAAATTAAGTCTAAAGAGGGCTTGGATATCCTTTGTGGGGTAAACGCGGTTGCCTGTTTTGCCGCGGTTCTGCTGAGACGGATAGGCAATGTCAAAAATAAAAGGAACTAATTTAATTGCATAGGAATTTCCTTTTTGGACGCAGATGAACGCAGATTATCAAGATTTTTTCGCCAAAGGCGGGTAAACGAATCTGCCTGGGCGGAAAGTATAAAGAGATAGCTGAGAAGATTATTAAAATTTTCTATAACCAGAGGTAAGACGCAAGGCATTTGATAACTCAAGGAAATAATTAGCAGGATACAGATTTATAGGATTTTTTAATCCTGATTTATCTGCGTAAATCTGCGTCCTATTAACTTGGAAATGAAAGAAGGTAATCCTTTAAGAATTTATAATACCTTAACCGGGAGAAAAGAAACTTTTATCCCTCAAAATCCTCCGGAAGTAAAAATGTATACTTGCGGGGTGACTGTTTATGACCATTGTCATTTAGGGCACGGCCGTTCTTTATATGTGTTTGAAATTATACGAAAATATTTGCAATATAAAGGATTTAAAGTTAAATTTGTACGAAACATTACCGATGTTGACGATAAAATAATAAATAAAGCCCGGCAGTGGCGAAAGGAAAAAAAGATAGACAGGAATCCGGATTTAATGTCTGTTGTGCGTTCGGTAGCAAAAACTTACATAAAAAGTTATCGTGAGGACCGGGATAATTTAGGGATTTCTTCCGCGGACGAAGAACCACAAGCTATTGATAACATTCCGGAGATGGGGCAGTTTATCCAGGAGCTTATCCGCAAGAATTTTGCCTACGAAATAGAGGGAAACATCTATTTCTCTGTGCGAGAATTTCCCGCTTACGGCAAGCTTTCCGGGAGAAAGATTGATGAATTATTGGAAGGAGTGCGTAAAGAAGTCGATCCTTTGAAAAAAGAGCCGTTTGATTTTGCCTTATGGAAAGTGCAAAAGAAAGATGAACCTTCCTGGGAGTCGAATGTGGGCCAGGGAAGGCCGGGGTGGCATATAGAATGTTCGGTAATGGCAAGGAAGTATTTGGGCGATACGCTGGATATCCATGGCGGCGGCCGGGATCTTGTATTTCCTCATCATGAGAATGAAATAGCCCAGTCGGAATCTCTTACCGGGAAGCCTTTCGCGCGTTATTGGATACATCATGGACTTTTAACCATCAACGGGCAAAAAATGGCTAAGTCTTTGGGGAATTTTATAACCTTAAAAGACGCTATAAAAAGATATTCCCCGGACGTCCTGAAAATATTGTATTTATCCGCTCATTACCGGAGTTCTTTGGACTTTTCTGACAAAAAAATAAATGAAGTTGAGACCGTCGCAGGCAGAATAACCACCTTTATTAAACAGCTGAAGAGTCGTTTAAAGATTCGGCCCGGCACAGAATCTATACCGTTGAAAAACAGCGATTTTAGCCATCGGGAATTCAAAGAACTGCATAGGAAATTTGAAGAATCCATGGATGACGACTTTAATATGCCGGCTGGTTTTTCTGCTGTTTTTGATGTTATTCGCATTGTTAATGAGAATTTAGAACGAGAAAGAAGCTTTTTCGCGGAAGCGAAAGGGCTCCTTTATGAGATATTAGATATGTTTTCGCTTTTTAAGGATGAAAGGAGTGCAGGGGAGAAAGAGATTTTTGAAGGACTTAATGAAAAAAACATAGAAGAAAAAATAGCTCGCAGGAATCAATTGCGGGCGGAAAAAAAATATAAAGAGGCGGATATTGTTCGGGAAAAACTTTTGAATAAAGGTATAGTGTTAGAAGATGTGCCCGGTGGAAAAACTATCTGGTATAGGAAGTGAATAGAGGATAGAAGTCAGAAGACAGATAGAAATATGCTTTGCGAAATATTTTGAAATAAATTGATATATATTGAGATAAATAGTCCACCAAGGCGGAGAATAGATTGTTTTAAAAATGACAAGAAAATAATTATAAACCACAAGATTCCATAGATTTGCACAAGATTAGAAGTGATACAGAGGTCAGAAAATAGAGGACATAAGGTGGAGAATGGAAGAGTATCCTGGATCCTAGATGCTTGATCCTCGATGCTCGTATTAAAAAAAGTCATCAGTCATCGATAGAAAGAAATAGATGCTCAATTTTCGATTTTCGGTTTTCCATTTTCGTTAAAAAAATAATTATTTATCTATGAAAAAGATGAAGAGGAAAGCATTCTTTATTACCTTAGAAGGTTTGGAAGCAAGTGGAAAGAGCAGTGTGATATCATTTTTGCAGAGGCATTTTAAAAAAGAAGGTTTTTCAGTAAAGATTTTTAGGGAACCCGGTTCCACAAAAGTCGGGGAAGAACTGCGGAGAATGCTTCTTGACAAAAAGAGCAAAATATCAAAGTATACAGAGCTTTTGCTTTATGTAGCCGCAAGAACTCAGCTTATTGAAGAGAAACTAAAAAGCTCCTTGGAAAAATATGATATGGTTATTTGTGACAGGTTTTATGATTCGACCATTGCTTATCAGAGATACGGCTTGAAATTAGGTAAAATAGCCGAGAAGACGGTAAGGCTGTTTACACTGGGGATAAATCCGGATTTGACGATCCTTTTAGATAGTGACGTAAAAAAGTCTTTGGGGAGAGTTAAAAATAAGGACCGGATTGAAAGCAGGCCTATGAATTTTCATCAGCGCTTAAGGAGAGGGTATAAAGCTATTGCTCGGGAAGAACCCGGACGGGTTGAAATTGTGAATTCCCGAAGAGATTTAAAGACTATTTATGAGGATGTGAAGAATTTAGTAACCCGGCGTTTAGAAAAACGAGGGAGGAAGAACGAAAAGACGAAAGACGAAGTATAATGTATGAAAATATATTAAATTATTTCTCTCTTCTTAAAAAATTAAACTGTTTTAGTACTTCCTATCTTTTTGTGGGCGAAGATCTTCTCCAGTTTAGTTTAGAAATCGCTAAGCTCATAAATTGCCCAAACAGCAATCGTTACTGTGATATCTGTGAATCTTGCCGGGAGTTAAAGAAGAAAGTGTCATTTGATCTTTTTATTATCGAGGAGCCGTCATACATAAAAATAGATAATATCCGCCAGGCCCAGCGATTTCTGAGCTTTAAAAGCTCAAATTTAAGTAAAAAAATTCTAATCGTAAATAGGGCTCATAACTTTACTGAGGAAGCGGCAAATTCTTTTTTAAAGACTCTGGAGGAACCCCCAAAAAATTCTTTCATTATTCTTCTTAGCTCACGTCTGGATACTATTCTGCCTACAATAATATCCAGATGTAAAAGCGTATATTTCCCTTCAGAAAGTACTCATTCTCGTTTTAATAACGGCGGTACTCTGGAAACTTTTTTAAATACAAAAAATATAGGAGCCTTTAAGAACCGGGAATTAGCGAGGAGTTTTTTCTCTGACCTTATTGTTTTTTTAAGAGATTATATAATCTTTGTTTTGACTAACGACAGAAAAATATTGCTTAACCAGTCGAGTTATGAGATAATTTGTCGTTTCCCTGAAGCAGTTAAAATAATGCCTGAAAAATTGGAGAATATCATTAAGATTTATAATGACTTGGACAATATAAATGTCAATTTGGCGGTTAATCTTTTAAATCTATCCGCCTTTAGCGAATGAGAGGATGAAAGTAGCTATAGTAAGATTAAGAGAAGCTGGTAATATCGTCAATTATCTTGTTTCGTTTGATATTAAGCCTCAGGATAAGGTAGTTGTGGAAGCGGACAGAGGATTGGATTATGGAGAGGTATTGGAGATTATTGAGGAAGACGCAAAAGTCAAGTTAAAGAAGATATTGAGGAAGATGAGTCCCCAGGATATAAAAGAGATCGAAGACAATACCAAAAACGCGGCTGACGCTTTGCAGATTTGTACGCGGAAGGTGCAGGAACATAAACTTAACATGAAATTGGTGGAAGCAGAGTATTCTTTTGATAAAAAAAAGATTATTTTTTATTTTACTGCTGAAGACCGGATAGATTTTCGGGAATTAGTAAAAGATTTGGCTAAAGTGTTTAAGATACGAATCGAGATGCGTCAAATCGGCGTGAGAGATGAAGCCCGTATTTTCGGAGGATTCGGGCCGTGTGGTAGAAAACTATGCTGTGTAGCCTTTTTAAAAAATTTTGAACCGGTAAGTATAAAAATGGCAAAAATTCAAAAATTACCTTTAAATCCCTCTAAAATATCGGGGATATGCGGTAGACTTATGTGTTGTTTGTTTTACGAATACAAAAATTACAAAGAATTTTCTCTTGGTTTGCCTAAAGAAGGCCAACAGATTCAGACTCCCCGGGGAAAAGGGAAAGTCATCTCGGTGAATATTCTAAAAAGATTGGTATCTGTTGAATTAGAAGACGGGTGTATAGAGAAAATAAGTTATGTTAAAGATAAGCGGAATCCCGTGGATTGAAGTTTGTAACCTTTCCGGATTTTTTGAGGGGTATTTTCTTTGTCCCCAAACAGGCCTGAAGGCGGAGGCAGTTTCAAAAGAAATATAAAAGAAACCACAGAGGTCACAGAGGGGATAAATAAAAAGAAAAATTCTCTGTGTACTCAATAAGAAAATTTATGAATAAAGAAAGGTATAAAATTTATAAGGAGGCCAGGAATACAGGAAAAAGATAAAGGATTCCGCCATAGTGTAGTTCTTCACAGTTTCGGTAACAAACCTTATAATAGTTTTAAGGAGGTTACCAATGAAGAAAACACTAAAGCAGGCGATAACCGACAAATGGTTACTGGTTCTTAATGAATATGAACTTATTAAACATAAAAAGAGCAAAAATGTTTTTTATATATTTTCCCGTGTTTAAAGAGTAATATATAAATAAATCTCCTGATTTCCCGGTTTCCTTATAAAAAATATTATTTATTTTAAAAAGTTTGGATAAGCTATGGAGAAGTATTATCTTACTACTCCTCTTTATTATGTGAATGCTTCACCGCATATTGGACATGCCTATACCAATGTTATCAGTGATTGTGCCGCTCGTTTTAACCGGCTTAATAATAAAGAGGTTTTTTTCCTTACCGGTACAGATGAACACGGAGAAAAAATAAAGAAGGCGGCGGAACAGGCTGGAGTAGATACAGAAACTTTTATTGAAGAAAAAGTACTTGTTTTTAAAGATTTGTGGAAGAAACTGCATATTTCCGAGCATTTCTTTATCCGGACCAGCCAGAAGTTTCATGTTGATGTCGTTCAGAAAGCTATAAAGTTTCTTTCGGATAAAGGTGACATTTATAAATCCGAGTATGAAGGATATTATTGCATACCCTGCGAATCTTTTTGGACAAAGACCCAGGTACAGGAAGCGGGCGGGTGTCCCGAATGTAAACGGAATATCGAAAAGATTGTTGAAGAGAATTACTTCTTTAAACTTTCCAAGTACTCGGGATGGCTGAAAAATTATATAAGAGATAACCCCGATTTTATTAAACCGAAAATACGTTATAATGAAGTTGTAGGATTTTTAGAAAATAATTCTTTGGAGGATTTGTGTATTTCCCGTCCCAAGAGGAGGGTATCCTGGGGGATTGATTTCCCTTTGGATGATAAATATGTTGTTTATGTCTGGTTTGATGCCCTTTTGAATTATATAAGCGGAGTTGGTTTCGGCACGGATAAAGATAAATTTAAAAAGTGGTGGCCGGCGGATATCCAGTTCATCGGCAAAGATATTCTGCGGCACCATGCGGTTGTTTGGCCGGTAATGTTAAAAGCTTTGGATATTGAACCACCGCGTACTGTTTTTGCCCATGGCTGGTGGAAAATAGAGGCGGTTAAGATTTCCAAATCAAAAGGGAATATCGTAAATCCGCTGGAATTGATGGAACAAATAGGTGCTGATTCTTTAAGATATTTTCTTTTGCGGGAAATTACCATAGGAATGGATGGAAATTATTCCTGGGAAGGGATTGTTAACCGTATTAATAGCGATTTAGCTAACGATTTTGGGAATTTGATATTCAGAGTTCTTAATATGACTGAAAAGTATTTTCAAGCAAAAGTGAATTGCCCGGTGGAATGGCGTGTCCCTCCTGAATTTGCGCCGTTTGTGGGGGATTCCGATCTAAAACAGGCGTATATGAAATCCATGAATGCTTTGGACTTCCCTGCCGCCTTAGAAAAAGTATGGGGATTTATTAAGATAATGAATAAATATATCGAAGATATGAAGCCCTGGATTTTATGGAAGGAAAAGGATATTGAAAAGCTGTGTAGTTTCCTGTGGTCCCTTTTAGAGGGCATAAGAATAGTGTCAGTCTATATATTCCCTTTTATGCCGCGTACCGCTTGTTCTATTGCCGGACAACTTGGGTGCCGCCTGGATGAATCAAGGATATCTTTGGATATGTCTAAAGATTATAATGTGTATTGGACCCGAAAAAGTTTTGAAACTAAAAAAGGCTTACCGCTTTTTCCCCGGATAGATGTTAATTGATGCCCACGCTCATATAAATTCTTTGTCCGAATTTCAAAAAAAAGAGTTAATCGTTAATTCAGCGTCAGATTACCTGTTTATTGACGTAAGTATTGATTCTGAAAGCGCCTTACAGTCCCTTTGTTTATCGCAGGAAAACGCTTGTATCTATACATCTCTGGGATTTCATCCCATAAACGGCAAAAAGTTTTCCCCTGATGTTGTTGAGAAATATAAAACGCTTATAAGAAATAACCGGAAAATCGTGGCAATCGGCGAAGTAGGATTAGATTATAAAGCTGAGTTAGAATCTCAAGAACAGCAAAGGCTCTTTCTGGAATTTCTGAAATTGTCAAAAGACTGCGGTCTCCCGCTCATAATCCATAACCGTTGGCATAATGATCTTATTCTTGATATTCTTAACGAGAATTTTTCAACTTACGAAAACATAGTCTTTCATTGTTTTTCAGAAGACAAAGAGTTTTTGTCTAAGATTCTGGAGAAGAACGGGTATGTGTCTTTTTCTCTTAATATCTTAAGAGGTAAAAAGAAGATTATCGAATCTTTAAAAATGGTCCCGTTAGAGCGGCTTTTATTGGAGACAGATTCGCCATATATGAGGATAAATGGACAATGCTCGTCTCCTCTGGATATTGAAAAAGTTTATAATCACGCGGCTAAAGAAAAGAATATTCCGTTTCCGGAATTATGCCGTGTTATTCGTTCTAATGTGGAGAACGTATTCGGGATAAAAACAAGTTAAGGATGAAGGGATCAATTGTTTTTAAAAAAGGCGGTCTTTATTATCTCGATCAGACAAAGCTGCCTTTAAACGAGACATACAAAGAGTGTACGACTCTTAGTCAAGGATACCGGGCAATAAAAGAACTAAAAATTAGAGGTGCTCCTTTAATCGGCGTTTTCGCGGCTTATTGTGTGTATATCGGCGTAAAAAAATTCAAAGGCGACAAAAAAGTTAAGTTCTTTAATTATTTTGATAAAATAATTAATTATTTGAAGGATTCCCGTCCAACAGCGGTTAATCTTTTTTGGGCCTTGCAGAGAATACAGACGATTGTTTACGCTAATACTGCAAAGAACATAGACGGACTAAAAAAGCTGATTTTGAGAGAAGCGAAGATGATTCACGCGGAAGATATCCGTCTTTGTTCCCGAATGGCTGATAATGGGGTTAATCTCATAAAAAGCGGCGATAGAATTTTGACACATTGCAATACCGGTTTTTTAGCGACCTCCGGTGAAGGAACGGCATTGGCGGTAATATACAAAGCCCATCGTTTATATAAAAATATTAGGATATATGTTGATGAAACAAGACCTTTACTCCAGGGAGCGCGGCTTTCCGCTTGGGAGCTAATTAAGAAAGGAGTTGATGTTACTCTTATAACCGATAATATGGCCGCTTATCTTATGCAGCAGAAGAAGGTTGACAAAATTTTTGTGGGAGCGGACAGGATAACATCTTTTGGTGACCTGGCAAATAAAATCGGCACTTATAATTTAGCTGTTTTGGCTGAACATCATAAAATACCGTTTTATGTGGTTGCTCCTTTAACTAGTTTTGATTTGACATTAGAAGAAGGGAAAAATATCCCGATTGAAGAAAGAAATGCTTCTGAGGTAAGAACTGTTTTAAATAAAGTACAGATTACTCCCAGGAAAGTAAAAGTATATAACCCGGCTTTTGATATTACCCCTCATAGGTATATCCGGGCGATAGTTACAGATAAGGGTATTATTAATCCTCCGTTCAGGGAGAATATTTTAAGAGTGGCGAGAGGCGAGGGACGAAAAGGAGAATAGATGCTGGATCCTGGATCCTCGATGCTCGATACTGGATGCTCGATAGAGAAATGGAAGAAGGCAGAGGACGGAAGTCAGGAGAAATACAGTTGAAATATATAGAAATTAAGTAGAAATAAATTGTCTGCCATTGGCGGAAAATGTGAAATGATAGATTATTTTTTCGAGAAAAGCACAGTAGGGAATGGCGTTCTGAACATGAGACAGTCATTGATAACAAGAAATGGCTAAATGAGTTGAAACAAAAAATAGATATTTTTAATGAAAAATGATATAATTTACTTATGATTAGTGAAAATGACAAAAAGATAATAATAGAAATATCGAAGAAATACCATGTAAAGCAAGTGTTGCTTTTTGGTTCAAGCTTAGACCCTGATAGAGAAAGCCGCGACATTGACATAGCTATAGAAGGGATTCAGCATAGAGATTTTTTTAATTACTATGGCGATCTTCTGTTAAAATTATCTAAACCCGTTGATGTGATTGATCTTTCAGAGATATCGAAATTTACAAATTTAGTCAAAAAGGAAGGGATACCTATTTATGGCTAATTGTAAAGAACGCGTCGAGGCAGAATACGAAGCAATAGAAAAAACCTTATCTGCTTT
>JAGLUN010000090.1 GCA_023134705.1 Candidatus Omnitrophota bacterium
CTTGAATGCATTTTTCCGGTTAAACTATAAAACTCCCGTTTCTCTCCCCTGGGGGATATCCCTTTTCCATTCACCGAACGAGGATAAAAACTATTCTCTTTCTTCCCCGGGGATGTCTGAGTCCTCTTCCTCTGTTGCTTGTGCCTTATCTTCGATATCCGGTTCCTCCGGGACTTCCTCCCTGGGAACATCTTTCTTCTTTATTCCGACAATCACTTTGGAAGTCCTTAACACCTTTTCTTCTAAAAAGTATCCTCTCTGAACTTCCTCTAGAACAAAATGCTCATTCTCATCCTCTGTTTCTCTTTGCCCTACGATTTCATGACAATGCGGATCAAAACTCTTTCCCACGGCATCAATAATTTTAAGCCCATAGCTCTTCAGAATACCAAAAAGATTATCACTGGTAATTCCCACGCCTTTTATTATTTCGTCGTCTGAATTATGCTCTTTAGCAATCCTTAAAGCATGCTGCAGCTCATCAAGAATCACGATTAACTCCTTAATCAATCTGAAATTGCCGAATTTAATAAGCTCTAGTTTTTCTCTTTCCCAGCGCTTACGCACATTATCAAAATCCGCGCAGAGCCTTAAATGTTTATTCCAAAGAGCGTCATATTCGGAAGCCTTTTTCTTTATCTCTTCTGCCTCCCCGGGAAATATTTCCGCGGATTTCTGTTTGTTTAATACTTCTTCCTGTTTCATGTGCGCTTCAGACTCCTTATCCGTTTTGTCCTCTTTTCTTCTCCTCATTATTTTTAAAATATGTCTTAAAATATGTCTTCTATTGACTCTTGTAACTTATGGCTCATCATATCTATAGTAGATATGGCTTTCACATAATTCATCCTCATCGGCCCTAAAAGAGCTAAGCCCGCGCAAAGTTTCTTTTTCTGGAAACCGGAAACAACTAAAGAGCAACCGGAAATTTCTTCACACCCGATATCCTTACCGATAAGAACTTTTACTCCTTCATCCAGGCAGTTAAAAAGTAAATCCTGAAAAATATTTATCTTAACTTCCAAGGCATAGAAAAAAGATTTCAGTTTAGCGACATCCTCAAATTCCGGCTGTTCGAAAATGAACCGTGCGCCCCTAAAAAGAAATCTTTCCTCAAGTCCGGAAATAGCAAGCAAAGAAGTATACCCGCTTAAAACAGCTAAAACATCTACCGTATTATTCAAAAGCTCCTCAACGCCGTCGGATACATCAACCTCGGCATCTATAAACTCATCAGGAGTTATGATTTCCTCCCCAATCAAATAATCCACATAATGCCTGAACCCTTCCTGTGTAGGCACTCTCCCTGAGGAAGTATGTATGTGCGACAATAACCCCCGCTTCTCTAAAGCTCCTAAAATATTTCGCACTGTAGCTGTTGAGTAAGGAAGATTGAATTTCTCACAAAGATAGCTCGAGCTTATCGGCCGGGATTCTTTTATATACCCTTCTATTGCAAGATTTAAAATCCGGCTTTCTCTTTTGTCTGGATCTACATACTTCATATATCCTCTTTTTTAGCACTCTTACGTATAGAGTGCTAAGTATCCTAACATATAGCCTCTTCCTCGTCAAGCGGAGATTTCTTTCTTCCTTTTTTCCCCAAATGCCGCTCCAGCCGGTATTTAAATTTATCCAGCTGTTTTACTAAAGCGGAAAAGGTTTCGTTTACACCCTTAACCAAACTGCTGTTTTTATTCGACGATTTTAATACTTTAAAAGGTAAATAAATATTCGCCCAGGAAAAGTATTCCTCCCGGTGAGGGTTTTTCTCTAAATGTAAAGAAAGATGTACCGGCGCTTCTTTTTTAAATATCTTTATTCTTCTTTCAATCTTTTTCAGATTCTTCTCAATAGTCTGTTCTAAAACCTTAGTTTTTTCAAAATGCTTAACCGAAACATCAACTCGCATAACCTAATCCCCTCCATTCTTCTTAACCCAAATAATGCAGTTAGCATTATTTGCCCTTATACCCTGACGGGCAGGCTTCGCACTCCCCTGACGGGGAGGCTTCGCACGGGTCGACTCCAAATTTTCCGCGGGAAAATTTGGAAAAGTCGAGGTTACCATGGAAAAATGCAAAGGGATTTTTTTGTACATCTGAGTTTTTACCCCGTTAGAGAACGAAGTTCTCTAACGGGGT
>JAGLUN010000091.1 GCA_023134705.1 Candidatus Omnitrophota bacterium
TTCAAATGCATTTTTCCGGTTAAATTTTATAAAGCGTCTCTTTCTTTTTTAAATACACTCCGTACTCCCTTAAAAAAGTCTTTATTAGGTTTAGTTTGTTTTTTTAAAGGGATTTCATGCTTTTGCGGCTTATCGGAAGTCGTTCTTTCCTTCTTCTTTTTCTTCTTCTTTTCTTCTTTTTTCTCTAACTGAGTAAGCTCGATAAGAGAAATTTTTGCTCCATCACCCAGCCTGTGATTTAAATCCATTATCCTCGTATATCCCCCGTTTATGTCTTTAAAGCGGGGAGCTATTTTGTCAAATAATTTTTTCGTCAATTTGTGATCACCTAAAATTTGATCGGCCTTACGGCGGCTGGAAAGAGTATTATCTTTGCCCCATTCAATAAGTTTATCTACCCCAGTCCTTATCGCTTTTGCTTTAGCCTTAGTCGTTTTTATCGACTCATATAACATAACGGCCCGGAGTAAACTTCTTATAAGTGCTTTTCTTTGTGCGCGCGGCCGCGACAACTTCACACTTTTTTTCCTGTGTCTCATATCATTTGAAGTTTGTTTTTATCAATCTTTACTCCTAGAGAAATCCCCATAGTCTTCAAAAGCGCTGAAATTTCATTCAATGACTTTTTGCCGAAATTTCTGTATGACAACATTTCTGCTTCAGTCTTATCCACTAAATCCGCCACTATTTTCATATTTGCTTCTCTAAGACAATTCGCGCTTCTTACTGATAATTCGAGTTCCGAAATAGGAATTTTAAGCTTTTCATAAAAAGATATTTCTTCTGGCGTAAGTTCTTCAATTTCCTCTTCAGGTATTTCTCCCAAGGTGAAAAACAATTCCAGATGTTTATTTAAAACTTTAGACGCATAAATAATGGTCTCCTTTGGCTCTATGCTTCCATTAGTCCAAATTTCGAGAATAAGCCTGTCATAATCCGTTCTTTTCCCTACACGTGTATTCTCTACTTTAAAATTCATTTTTTTTACGGGTGTAAAGATAGAATCTATAGCTATGGTCCCGATCGGCATGTCATCATGCTTATTCATCTCCGCGGGAACAAATCCCCTGCCTTTTCCTACTTCCATTTCCATCTCCAGTTGTGCATTTTTACTGGTAAGACTGGCAATATATAACTCCGGATTAATTACTTCAATACTCTCATCAGTAATAATATCAGCAGCTTTTACTTCTTTTATCCCCGAAGCTTTTATATATATATTTTTCGGAGCTTTGGAATAAGACCTTAATACAAGCTCCTTTATATTAAGAATTATTTCAGATATATCTTCTCTTACCCCTTCAACAACAGAAAATTCGTGAGAAACATTTTCTATTTTTATCGCTGTTATCGCAACACCTTCAATAGAAGAAAGAAGCGCCCTCCGTAAAGAATTCCCCATCGTTACTCCATATCCTCGTTCCAGGGGTTCAGCGAAAAACTTTCCATAATAAGGAGTATAAGTCTCATCCTCTATTGTTATGCGTTTGGGGAATTGAAAATCTCTCCAGCTTATACCCATTTGTTTAACCTCCTTATATTTTCAGATCTATGATTTCATGCCTATTTTGAATACAACTCAACGATTAACTGTTCATTTATAGGGGTAGTTAAATCTTCCTTCTCCGGTAATCTTTTAATTTTTATCCCCAGACTCTCCTTTTCCACCTCTATCCAGGTAGGTATGCTCCTCTCCTTAGAATTTGTTTCCATATTCCCTTTTATCCTCTTTAACACAGAATCTTTCCCTTTGACAATAATTTCTTCACCTTCTTTTATAATATATGAAGGGATATCTACCCGTTTTCCCTTAATAAAGACAAAACCATGTCTTACAATTTGCCTTGCTTCATTCCTTGATAAAGCAAAAAGAGTCCTATAGATAACATTATCTAATCTTCTTTCTAACAATTCTATAAGCTTTCTTCCTGTAACGCCCCTAGATTTAGCTGCAAGATGAAAGAAACGTCTAAATTGTTTCTCCAACATCCCGTATATTCTTTTAACCTTTTGCTTTTCGCGCAACTGAAGAGCGTAATAAGACTGCTTTTTTTGACGTTTTCCGTGTATGCCGGGAGGGTAAGGCCTCTTAACAAAAGAACATTTCTCAGTATTACATCTAGGTCCCTTAATAAATAACTTCACCCCTTCCCTTCGGCAGGATTTACATTTAGGGTCTAATTTTCTTGCCATATCAACCTCATTCCTTTATTTTTATTATTCATCCCTTGTCTTTCGTTATCTATATCTATCCGCGATCATCTGCGTTTCCGCCAGAGGCGGAAGATCTGCGTTAATCTGCGTCTATCAGACTCGTCTCTTCTTACGGGGCCTGCATCCATTATGAGGAGTAGGCGTTATATCTTTTACTCTTCTTACGTTTAAACCGGCATTTTGTAAAGACCGGATTGCTGATTCCCTTCCCGGCCCCGGACCTTTTACAAATACTTCTACATCAGTTAAACCTATTTCTTTAACTCTTTTGGCTACATCTAAAGCGGCAATTTGTGCAGCATAAGGTGTAGATTTTTTTGTCCCTTTAAATCCTATGCTTCCTCCGGAAGCCCATCCAATAACGTTACCCTGAAAATCCGTAATCGCAATAATCGTATTATTAAAAGTAGCTTTTATATGAACCATTCCGGCATGAGATGTTAGAACAATCTTCTTTTTCTTTTCTTTTCTTCTTTTTTTAGCCATAACCCATCCTTTTTAAGATTCTTGGTTTTACCCCGCTGCCAAAAAGCCACGCCTGTAAGGGTGTAGATGAATGGCTTTCTGGGCGGGATTCCGCCCCACGGCGGAATCCCGAAACGAAAAAAGCCACGGCTGTAAGGCCGTGAAGCTTCACTTTCTTTTAATACCGCCTACTCGGGGCTTCGGCCCTTTCCGTGTTCTTGAATTACAACGGGTACGTTGTCCTCTCACCGGCAAGCCTTTTTTGTGCCGCATTCCACGATAGGAACTTATATCTATCAGCCTCCTTATATCCTGGGAAATGCCCCTTCTGAGCTCTCCTTCTACTTTGTAAGTATTTTGGATATAGGAAGCAATTTTTGATATTTCTTCCTCTGTAAGTTTAGAAGCCCTTTTTTCTGAATCCACACCCGTATTTTTTAATATATTTAAAGCATTTACCGGTCCGACTCCATAGAGATACCGCAATGAAATCCCAACTTTTTTATTTTTGGGAATATCTACACCTAAAATTCTTGGCATATCAAAACCTCACTTTTTCTATTAGCTATAAGCGATAAGCCATTAGCCTTGCCTTTGTTTATGCTTAGGATTTTTACAAATAACTCTTATTACCCCTTTTCTTTTAATTATCTGGCATTTATCACAAATTTTCTTTACTGACGCTTTTACTTTCACTTTTTGAATACACAGAGTAATTAGCTCTGTCCTCCTTTATTTATATCGATAGGTAATTCTCCCTCTGGTTAAATCATAAGGGGATAATTCAAGTTTAACTTTATCTCCGGGTAAAATCTTTATGAAATACATACGCATCTTCCCGCTTACATGAGCCAAGACCAAATGTCCGTTAGACAACTTTACTCTAAACATAGCATTGGGAAGCGTCTCTACAATTTCACCTTCGACTTCTATTAATTCTTCTTTTCCCATTTTACTGTTTATCAATTCTTATGAAAGTATCCACGGTCCTTTTTTAGTAACCGCGACTGTATGTTCGAAATGGGCACTCAGGGAATTATCTTTAGTTTTTGCCGTCCATCCGTCATCCAGAATGTCTATCTCGTAGTTACCTATGGCGATCATCGGTTCAATAGCTAAAACCATGCCTTCAACTAATTCCGGACCTGTATTTTCTTTCCCAAAATTCGGAATTTCAGGAAACGTATGCAATACTCTGCCAATCCCGTGTCCGACAAAATTCCTTATTACCGAGAATCCCTTTGTTTCTACCGAATTCTGAACAGCAGCACTTAAATCGCCGATTTTCCCTCCAACCTGCACTTTTTTTATTGCTTCACTCAAAGCAATCCTGCATGTCTCTACCAATCTTTCCGCTAAAGAAGAAACTTCTCCTACCATATAAGTAAAAGCAGTATCAACAAATAGCCCTTTATATTTTATCCCTAAATCCACACTAACTAAATCGCCCCCCGTAATTAGCTTCCTTTCAGAAGGAATTCCATGGATAATTTCTTCGTTAACCGAAACACACAAAGAAGCGGGATAATCCTGATAACCTTTAAAAGCAGCTTCCATGTCCGGATATCTCTTTAAAGTGTCTTCAAAAAAAATTTCGACATCTTTAGTAGAAATCCCCGGTTTTATAATTCTTTTTAACTCTCTTAAGACTTCTGCCGCTACTTTTCCGGCTTCTCTTATCGCGTCCAATTCGTCATAAACAAGAATGTTTTCCATAATTAAAATTTTTTACTATAGCCTGAAAAACTTCTTCGGCTTCTTTATTAGCGTCGACAATAACCAGCTTATCCCGTTGGCGGTAATAGTCCATTAAAGAGGCGTTCTCTTTTTGAAAAACTACCCAGCGCTTTTTTATCACCTCTGGTTTATCATCATTCCTCTGAATTAATTCACCTCCACAGATATTACAAATCCCTTCTCTCTTAGAAGGCATATTTTTAACATGATAGTTGGCATTGCATACTTTGCAAACCCTTCTTCCCGACAGCCTCGTTATGAGCATATTTTCACTCACATCCAGATAGATAGCTTTATCAAAACTTAAATTTTTATTATTTAAGATACTTTCCAATTTTTCGGCCTGCGAAACATTCCGGGGATATCCATCAAGAATAAAACCCTCATTATTTATATTTTCTTCTATTACTAAAGATACGATTTCATCAGGAACAAGCAGCCCTTCCTGCATGTACTCTTTAACTTTACCGCCTAAAGGGCTATTTCTTTTCACCTCCTGACGTAATATATCTCCTAAAGATATTCCTCTGATTTTAAAATGGTCAGTCAGAATTTTAACCTGAGTGCCTTTACCCGAACCAGGAGCCCCTAACAAAATAATCCTCATCGTCTTCCTTTCATCTCCTTTCCTTTAATAAATCCCTCATAGTGACGAATCAAAAGCTGTCCTTCGATTTGACGCATCATATCCAGGATAACGCCAACCATAATCAAAACAGTTGTCCCTCCGAAAAAGGACGCAATAGCATAGGAAGGTATCCTAAATAATTGCATAATAATGTTAGGTAAAATAGCAATAAGCGATATGTATAGGGCACCGACAAAAACTACCCTGGTAGCCACAAAATCTAAATATTCAGTCGTTTGACGCCCGGGTCTTATTCCCGGGATAAAACCCCCATATTTCTTTAGATTATTAGAAATTTCTACAGGATTAAACACGATCGCAGTATGAAAATACATGAAGAAAAAAATCAACCCTACATAAAACAGATTATACCCAAGACCTTGTGATTTTAATATATTTTGGAGTCCTCCTAATATATTTTGCCAGAGACCGGGATTATCGCCTTTCGGCAGGAATTGAGCTAAAGTAGCAGGGAACAAAATTATCGCCTGGGCAAAAATAATCGCGATTACCCCGGACATATCTATTCTTATGGGAAGATATGTGCTTTGTCCTCCGTAAACTTTGCGGCCGATAATTCTTTTTCCATACTGAACAGGAATTCTCCTCTGCGCCTGAGTAAAAAGGACTACTGCTAAAATAACAAAAAGGCCTAGTATTAATAAGCTAATTAGAGTTACCGTACTCAGCTGACGCTTAGCAGGATCAAAAGGAGAATAAAGTATCCATAACTGATATAATGAATTCGGAAGACGCGAAATAATACTTACAGTAATAATTAAAGAAATTCCGTTAGCAATACCTCTTTCCTGAATCTGTTCCCCAAGCCACATGATAAATACCGTGCCGCAAGTTAAAGTAAGTACAGTAACTATGATGAAAAGCATCCCGGCATTAGCAGGCACCAGATATAATTCCATATTCCCAATTTGCTGGGGTTGCTTTAACCACAAAGCAAGCATAGTCCCCTGGACTAAACAGATAGCAAGAGTAAGGTATCTGGTATACTGATTAATTTTTTCATAGCCGGCCTTACCCTCATGAGCTAAATTTTCCAAAGCGGGAATCACTCCTGTTAAAAGCTGCATAATAATTGAGGCGGAAATATAAGGCATTATCCCTAAGGCAAATATACTTAAACGTTTGAGCGCGCCTCCGGTGAAAAGATTTATTATTCCCAAAATAGTTTCACCCTGAGTTTTAGCCATCTCTTCGAAAAACCGGGATAAAGCTACAGTATTTATTCCCGGAGTAGGGATAAAACATCCTATACGGTAAACAATTAATAAAGCGAGTGTTATGAAGATTTTTTTTCGTAACTCTTCTACCCGGAAGATATTACCTAAAGCTTTAAACATTCTACTTTTCCTCCCGCTTTCTCAATAATTTCTTTCGCCTTCCTGGAAAATTTATGGGCTTTAAATATGCTGTTTTGAGAAAAGTCGGATTTTAGATTCGCCAGAATTTTTACTAATTTCTTTTCGTCTTTTATTAAATTCGCTGTTTTCAACTCCTGAGGGGTTATTGTTTTCTTATCTTTTAATTTTTCGACCACTTCTTCTAAATTGACAATCTGATATTCTTTGGGCCTTCTGGACTTAAACCCTCTTTTAGGTATCTTTCTCAAATAAGGGACATTGCCTCCCTGATGGCCTATATAATGTTTTCGTCCTTTTCTCTGGCCTACTCCTTTATGCCCGCGAGTACTGGTCTTTCCATGCCCGCTGCCGACTCCTCTGCCTACTCTCTTCGGTTTCTTCTTTTTAATATGGTCACTAACCTGAGACAGATTCATTCGGCGCTCCTTTAAGTTTGGATAAAGCACAAAAAGTAGCTTTTACCACATTTATCGGTGTTGTAGATTTACGCAGGATTTTGGTTAAAATGTCGTTTATGCCCGCGCACTCACAGACTGCCCGGATAATTGATCCGGCAATAACCCCGGTTCCTCTTGCTGCCGGCTTAAGAAGAATTTCCACGGCACCGAATTGTCCTCTCACCTCATGGGGAATAGTTGTTTTATCTTTCTTTACCTCAGTTAAATTTCTCTTCGCTCTCTGTATTCCCTTTTTTATGGCTGTGACTACCTCATTAGCCTTACCCGAAGCAAATCCTATTTTACTTTTACCGTCACCTACTACTACCAACGCGGTGAAACCTAAATTTTTTCCACCTTTGGTAACTTTAGTTACCCGGTTTATAAAAAGAACTTTTTCGATAAAAACCCCGTTTTGCCTGGTTTTCAAATCATCCCTCCTCATTAAAATTCTACTCCTTCCTCTCTTACTCCATCCGCTAAAGTTTTTACTTTCCCTTGATACCTATATCCGGCTCTATCAAAACAAATTTTTTTTACACCTAAACTAAGAACTTTCCTGGCAATTAATTTGCCTATCTCTTTAGCGGCAGCTTTATCCGCAGATTTCATATTTTTCTCTTTAAACTCTTTACTTAAAGTAGAGCAGCCACTAATCACTTTGCAAGTCTGATCATTTATAATTTGGGCGTAGATATGCTTTTTGCTTCTAAAAACCACAAGACGCGGTTTATCCTGTGTACCCCTCATCTTTTTTGTAATACGAATGTGACGTTTTCTTCTTCCTTCTTTCTTCATCTTAAACTAAAACCTGATTCATATCTTATTTAGCCATTGCCTTACCTAATTTTTTTCTTACTACTTCCCGCAAATATCTGATCCCTTTACCTTTATACGGCTCAGGAGGATATATCTTTCGAACTTTAGCAGCGAATTGTCCAACCGTATGTTTATTTATACCTTCAACAGTAATTTTATTCACTCCCGGAGTTGTAACTTTTAAATCTTTAGGGATAAGAAATTCCACCGGATGGGAAAAGCCAATTTGGAGCACCAAAGTATCACCTTTTAACTGCGTCTTATATCCCATCCCGATAACTTCCATCTCTTTTTTAAAACCACTACTCACCCCTATTACCATATTGTTAATCAAAGCCCTGATTGTACCGTGGAGGCTTCTTATTTTTTTAGTCTCGGAGCTTCTAGTTACGCTGATTTTGTTATCTTTAGATTCCACCTTGAGGAGATAAGGGATATCCAAAGAAATCTTCCCTTTAGGGCCTTCTACCAAAACAGAATTATCTTTTATTTCTATTTTAACTCCCTGCGGTAAATCTATAAGTTTTCTTCCGATCCTCGACATCTTTTATTCTTTTTTATTCGTCCCTCGCCTAAGCTCTTCGGTTTTACTCAGGATAAACTCAGCGGTCATCCCTCGTTAGATCTGCGACCATCTGCGTTTCCGCCAAGGCGGATCCGCCTCTGGCGGAAGATTTGCGTTAATCCGCGTCTTACCAAATAGCCCCAAGCACTTCACCGCCTAAACCTATCTTTCTCGCTTCTTTATCAGTAAATACTCCCTGAGAAGTAGAAATTATTGCTATGCCGTGACCTTTACAAATTGCCGGTATATTGTGTTTATCGACATATTTTCTCCATCCCGGCCGGGAAATCCTCTTGATTTCCATAATAACACTTTTTTTTGCTTTGTATTTTAAATATACTTTTATCAACTTATAACTGGGGGTTTCTATCTCTTTAAAATTCTCGATATAACCTTCATCTTTTAGAATCCCGGCAATCGTAATTAATAACTTGGAATACGGCATTAAAATATCTTCTTTTTTCGCTTTAGCCGCATTCCGTATCATCGTAAATGCATCCGCAAGTAAATCAGTTCGACTCATTTCTCTCCTTTAGCCAGAGGACTTAGTTTCACTAAATCATAGCTTTTTTTAACTACCAGCTTGCCTTTTTTACTCCCGGGATAAAACCCTGCCAGGCAAGTTGGCGGAAACATATTCGGCAAAGATCAAAATCTCTCATATACCCCCGGGGTCTACCGCAAAGCCGGCAGCGATTTTTTCTTCTCGTAGCATATTTAGGCTTAACCTGTTCTCTTTTCCACTTTTCAATTTTCGCTTTTGTTGCCATAATCAATTTTATTTTTTAAAAGGGAAACCCAATAATTTCAACAAAACATAAGTTGTTTTATCTTCCTTAGTTGAGGTGCAAATAGTTATATTCATCCCTTGTGTTCTCTCCACTCTATCTAAATCTATTTCAGGAAATATTGTCTGCTCAGTCATCCCAAAAGTATAATTCCCTCTTCCGTCGAACGAACGGGAAGAAAATCCTCTGAAATCTCTTATTCTGGGCATAGCAACTGTAATTAACCGGTCTAGGAAATCATACATCCGGTATCTTCTTAAATTAACACAACAACCGATAGCCACTCCTTGTTTAAGTTTAAAATTTGAAATCGGCTTTTTAGCCCGGGTGATTTTTGCTTTTTGTCCAGTGATAACAGCTAAATCTCTGGCTGCTTTTTCCACTAATTTGGAGTCATTAATCCCCTGACCGACCCCCATATTAACCACAATTTTCAAAAGACGAGGGACCTCAAATTTGTTTTTATAAGAAAATTCCTCCATTATCTTAGGAATTACCGTTTCCCGATAAAATTTTAATAACCTGGGAATATACTTTTCTTCTAAATTTCCCTTTGACATTTCTTGCATAACCTTATTTTACTCTTATCCGCTAACACTTTAACCCCAAAACGTATTCCTTTATTACACTGGGGACAAAAAAGGGCTAAATTCGAAATATGTATCGGCGAAGGAATATCTTTTATACCATGAGGTTCGTTCTCCGACCTACGCTTTAAATGCTTTTTTACCAAGTTTATCCCTTCCACAATCGCTCTATTGGTTCCCCGGATGGATTTCAAAATCTTACCGGTCTTCCCCTTATCCTTGCCCGTTAAAACCATTACCTTATCGCCTTTTTTTATCTTTAAGCTCATTTTACTTTCGTTTCCTTATATTCATTACGTCTATCTTTATCCGCGACCATCTGCGTGTAATCTGCGACCATCTGCGTCTTAAATGACCTCCGGTGCTAAAGAAAGGATTTTAGCATATTTTTCTCTTAACTCTCTGGCAATAGGTCCAAACACCCTTGTACCTTTGGGATTCCCTTGTTTGTCAATAATCACACAGGCATTTTTATCAAATCTGACACAGATCCCGTCTTTCCTTTTTAGAGTACTTTTTGTTCTTACGACAACAGCTCTTACTACTTCGCCTTTTTTAACTTGTGTGGTAGGAATCGCCGCTTTTACATTAGCACTGATCACATCCCCTACCTCGGCATATTTTTTAGCTTTCTTTCCGATAACCCCGATACAAGATACTATCTTCGCTCCGGAATTATCGGCAACATCCAAAAAAGTTCTTAAGTAAATCATTTTATAATCTCAAAAAGAGAAAAATGTTTTTCCTTGGAATAAGGACGCGCCTCGATTATTTTTACTTTATCCCCCAATTTAGCCTTTTCTTCAGAATCATGCACCTTAAATTTATTAAACTTTTTTATCCGTTTTTTATAAAAAGGATGAGTTATAAACATTTCCACTTTAACAATAATAGTTTTGTTCATTTTAACGGATATTACTACCCCTTCAATAATCCGCTGTTTTATTTTAACTTTTTCCATTCTGTTTCTCCCTGAGTACCATAACAGCCCTGGCAATCCTTTTCTTTATCTGTTTAAAAAGATGCGGTTTCTCCACATGAGAGGTTTTTTTTTGGAAACTGAGCTCCATAAATTGTTTGCGTAATTCTTCTACTTTATCCGCCACTTCTTCCAGGGACAAATTTCTTAATTCTTGTATTTTCATCCTGATTATTTTGCCCGCGTCACAAACCGTGTTTTGCAAGACAATTTGTAAGCCGCAAGCTTAAATGATTCCCGGGCATAACTTTCCGGAATCCCGTCTAATTCAAATAGAATCATTCCTCGTCTTAACACTGCTACCCAACCTTCTACTTCCCCTTTTCCTTTACCCTGCCGGGATTCTGCGGGTTTTTTAGTTATCGGCCTGTCAGGGAAAACCCGTATCCAAAGTTTACCCCCCCGGCGCAATCTCCTTGCCAGAATAATCCTTATCGCTTCAATCTGGGTATTCTTCAAATATCCGCACTCTAAAGTTTTCAAACCATACTGCCCGAAATTTACCGAAGTTGAACGCGTTGCCAATCCTTTTCGTCTCCCCCTCTGAACTTTTCTGTACTTTACTCTTTTAGGTAATAACATCGAAATGAAACCCTAGCATTATCCCCATAGTAAGCTTCCCCGTTAGATAATAAATACCTGCGAGGTAAGCAGGGATATGCTTCCTTTTATCGCCGAGGAAAAAAATCGATTAACCCAAATAATGCGGTAGGCATTATTTGCCCGAATACCCTGACGGGCAGGCTTCGCACTCCCCTATTGGGGAGGCTTCACACGGGCCGATCCCAAATTTTCCTTTGAAAATTTGGAAAGGTCGGGGTAAC
>JAGLUN010000092.1 GCA_023134705.1 Candidatus Omnitrophota bacterium
TTTTTTCATAACTGTTTTGTTTGTAATTCATTGCGTATTCAGGTGTTTTTCAAATGCATTTTTCCGGTTAATACAAATTTATATTTCATATCCTTTCCCAGGCTATAAGCGCAAGGAACAAGCAGAAGAGTAATTAATGTCCCAAAAACAAGCCCCCATGTTAATGCAAGCATCATTTCTGCCAACATAGAATCATATCCCGCGAATCCGTATGCCGCAGGCAGCATTCCCGCTACCGTTGTTAAAGTAGTCAGGATAACAGCTCGTAATCTGGTTTTCGCGATATGAGCAATCTGCTTATTTACTCCTGCCTGCCCTTTATTATTGTCATACTCTTTATCAAGCTTAACAACCATTATAATGGAATCATTAATTACAACCCCTGCCAAACCTAATGCCCCTATTGCAGCATAGAATCCAAATAATGTTTTTCCATGGAGCCAAAAAGCCAATATAATACCCACAACTCCAAAAGGGATAGCCAGCATAATAATAAAAGGCTTTATCAATGAATTAAAAAGAAGAGCTAAAACAATGTAAATAAGTAAAATGGCCATTATAATAGCTTGAGTCAAATCGCCTTTCGATTCTCTTGTATCGCTAACTTCTCCGTCAAAGGAAAGAGTTGTAGTCGGATATTGGGATAAAATTCCGGGAAAGACATTTTCTTCAAGATATTCTGCGATCTCTATGGGTGTTTTTTTCGTATCCTTACTTATATCCGCGTCAATAATAGTTGTTCGCTTTAAATTCCGGCGCGCGATGGAACCGGGAACACTAATTTTCTCTACACTTACAATATCCCGCAAAGGCACTAAGTAATTACCTTTATTCTCAACCGGAAGATCCAGAACCTTATCAATATCATTCTTAGCTTCATCTATCATAGTAAAACGGACTTGCACATCTTCATCCCCGGAGGAAAACTCATAAAGAACTTTTCCTTCTAAAGCAGCCCGAAATGTTGATGCGACATCGACAGGATCAATAGAAAGCCTTTTTGTTTTTTCCTGATCAATAGAGACTCTATATTCAGGAACCCACAACCCCTCATCGACTTCTATGCCGGTAAGAAAAGGCGATGCTTCCATGTCCTTCACCAATCGCTCAACTATCTCATTACGCGCCTCATCATTATTTTGCTGAACAACCAATTCGATCGGGCTGCCGGACGAATGCCCCCATCGGCTCTTCTGGAATGTTATTTTTTTGAACCCTTTTAATTTATTAATTTTTTGTTTTAGTTCCTCTATTATCTCATCCGCGGATTTTTTCCGTTTCTCTTTGGGCAAGGTTTCAATGATCATCCTGAAATAATTTTCTTCTGCTGATCCCCCTCTCCTGCTTCTTGCTATTTCAGTTCTATATCCCACAACCTCCCTGCCTAAATACTCAGATATAATATTTTCAATATTTTTAGTACTCTTCGCTGTTTCATAACGGCTTGTTCCAGGAGCAGTTCTCCCCATTAAAACGATATCTCTCGTTTCTTCATTGGGAAACATAACAAACTTAAACCTGTTAGCCGCGATTAAACCGGATAAAACCAAAAGGACAATAAATCCTGAAAAAACTATCCATTTAAACGGCAAAATTTTCTCTAAGCTGCTGCCATATTTATTTTCAACCTGCTCAAACCAGTGCCCATTATTTTTAGCTTTTGGTTTCTTTTTAATTTTTCCGGATAATCCCGCGAGACAAGGAATAGATAACCCCATATGCCCGGGCAAAATAAATATTGACTCAAACAAACTTGCTCCTAACATAAGAAGAATAATGGGCGGGATATGTTCGACAAATTTTCCAAAATGGCCTTCAAAAAAGAATAAGGGAACAAACGCGATACAGGTTGTCACTATACTGGCAATAATAGCCAAAAAAACAGCTGAAGCCCCTTTTATTATAGCTTCTTCATGTTTCATCCCTTTATGGGCTAATCGGGTTATATTTTCCGCGACAACAATAGCATCATCAACAATCATTCCCATAACAATTATGACTGCCGCTAAAGTTGTACCATTAATTGTATAACCCAAAAGAGACGAAAATAACATAGTAAAACACAAGGTGAAGGGAATCCCCATAGCTACCCAGATTCCGGAACGTATATCAAGGAAAATGAATAAAAAAGCAAGAATTAAAATGAACCCAATAGTCCCATTCATGGCAATAAGTGATAAACGATTTCGTATATCGATTGATTCGTCATCAAGAACAACTAATTCTATAGAAGTATTTTCTAAATTATTCGCTTTAAAATTCTTCACAACTTTGTTTACAGCTTTCAAGGTCTCTAAAATCCCATAAGAACTGTTTTTAACAACACTATACACAATACCTTCATGCCCATTGGTCTTTGAAACTGTTTTAGTCTTTTCATATCCTCTAACAATATCAGCAACTTCACCTAACCTAACTACTTGCCCTTCAAATCCCCCCTGGACAATCAAATTTCTTAGTTTATCCGGCGAATCTAATTCTGACAAAAGTGTTACTTTCGGCTCATTTTGAGCCTCAATAGTACCCGCGGGTTTTCTAACATGATTATTCTGTATCTCCCGCATTACCGTATTAAACGGAATTTTATACTTAAGCAGTTTCCTGGGATAGGCTTTTACTTGAATTTCTTTCTGAAGATACCCTTTTTTAGAAATACTGTTTACCTCAGGAAGATTTAACAATTGCCCCTCTAATGCCAAAGCATATTCCTGAAGTTTGCCCCTGGATTTAACATCAAGCAAATGAATGTTTTTATCAATAAGAACAATATCTAAGATTGCCTTCTTTGAAGTTTTAAAAACCCTAACGCTCGGATCATCAATAACCTCTTGGGGCAAATTAACATCTAAAACAGAGCTTCTAATCTCAGTAATTGTTCCATCAATATCAGGACAATTTTGTTCTAACTCCACGCTTATATCAGACTGTCCAACACTTGAGGTGCTCCTAACCCGATGAACACCATCCAACCCCCGAACTGCTTCTTCAATAGGCTTAGTAACAAAATATTCAACATCTTCAGCCGGGGCACCGGGATATCGAACATATATACGAACCATATCAAAAGTAATATCAGGAAGTTCTTCTTTGCTTGTACGCTGCCAGGCAAAGATTCCTCCGAGGAGGATAGCCAATACAATAAAATTGGCTAAAAGATGACGTTTTACAAAATAACCTATAATCTTCTCAAGCATAATAGTATAAATTATTCAGTTACACTAATAAATCAGGTTCGCTCCGCTCTCTATCTTTTTCTTGACAGGATTAACCCCGCAAACTTACTCCGTTTGTACAGGGCAGGCATGATAAACAGGATTTTTTTATATCTTGTTTATCATTACCTCTCACATAACTCAAAAAACCTTATTTCATGTCCACTACAATCTTAAAAACCATTAATTCTTTTTAAAAGATATTCTCATATATGGGAATCAAAAATCCATGATAAGCTTCATCTCTCTCTTTTTGCTCCCCAATTTTTTACAATTATTCCCTTTTCTATGACATTGCCTTCTAAATTCCCGCTTCCTTCTGATATACAGGATATTCATTGATTCTCAAGATAATTTTATCCTCTTCATCCGGTCAATCCTGTCAAAATTCTCTTTGAACTCAACAACTTTGAAATTCCTATACATAAATTTAGCCGGCATAAAATATTGCCTTTCTACTCCCTTAACCTTTCCAATCCGATTCTCTTTAATTCCTTATCAAGAGAAATGATTTTTACCTTTACGGTATCACCTACAGAAACAATGTCATGAGGGCTTTTCACGAATTTATCACTTAAGCGGGAAATGTGAATTAACCCGTCTTGATGCACACCGATATCCACAAATGCTCCGAAATTAGTAACATTGGTTACTATACCCTCAAGTACCATATCCACTCTAAGATCCTTTATATCATTTATTTCAGAGCTGAACTGAATACCGGTAAACTCCTTTCTGGGATCCAAGCCCGGTTTTTTTAATTCCTCTAGTATATCATTTAAGGTCAAAAGGCCGATTTCACCGGTTACATACCTGGACGCATTTATTTTTGTTACCAATATCTCATTGCCGATTAGTTCTTGCGCCTCAACACCGCAATCACGCGCCATTTTCTCCACAATATGATAACTTTCAGGATGGATCGCGGAGTTATCAAGGGGGTTATTGCTCCCCAAAATCCTTAAAAATCCCGCGCATTGCTGAAACACCTTATCTCCCAATCTTGGCACCTTCAACAATTCCCTCTTGTCTTTAAAAGAACCTTGTTCGGAAAAATAACGGACAATATTTTTAGCTGCGACTTTTCCAATCCCGGATACATAGGATAAAAGCTCGACAGACGCGGTATTTAAGTCAACCCCCACATAATTCACGCAGGATTCAACCACAAAACTCAAGGCTTTTTTCAACTCTACCTGGTTAACATCATGCTGATACTGGCCAACTCCTATAGACTTAGGGTCGATTTTAACAAGTTCTGAGAGTGGATCCTGAAGCCTCCGGCCAATACTTATAGCCCCCCTGACAGTCACATCCAAATCAGGAAACTCTTCTTTTGCCGTCTCAGATGCTGAATAAACTGACGCGCCGGCCTCACTTACGATCAGAGAACGAATGTCTAAGTTATGTTTCTTAATAACTTCATTCACAAAAATACTCGTTTCCCTGGAAGCAGTTCCATTCCCTATAGCGATAAGTTCCGCTTTATATTTACAGATAAGCCGCTTTAAAATTTTTTCAGCTTTTTCCTTTTTATTTCCGGGAGGATGCGGAAATATCTGCTGATATTCCTTAAAACTGCCGTTACGGTCAATAACAACAATTTTGCATCCGGTCCTAAACCCCGGATCCACCCCTATAATGATTTTATGTCCCGCGGGAGGAAACAGAAGCAAATTCCGTAAGTTTTTTGAAAACACATTAATTGCTTCTTTTTCAGCTTCCTCAAGTTTTACTAAAAAGACTTCATTCTCAATCGAAGGAAAAAGCAGCCTCTTATAACTATCTTTTAGGGCATCCAACAATTCTTCAATAAAAAGCGTGCGCCTGTTCTTTACAATTTCCGACTCAATCAACTGAATTGCCCGTTCCTGTTCCGCGACAATTCTCCAGGAAAGCACTTTTTCTTTTGTTCCCCTTCTAACCGCGAGGATACGATGAGAAAGAGATCTCGTGATCGGCTCTGAGAAGTCGTAATAGGATTCGTACTTGGACTTCTTTTTAACCCACTTTTTTTGAACTTTTGATACGAACAATCCCCGCGATGGGACATACTTTCGCAACACATCCCTGACTTCGGCGTTATCGGAAATTTTCTCAGCAACAATATCAAGCGCGCCAGCCATAGCCTCATCATAAGTAGCAACACCTTTCGCAGGAAAAAAGTATTGTTTCACTATTTCCTGTTTTGATCCTTGAGTAACCTGTTGTAGAAGAATTATATTCGCGAGAGGTTCTAACCCTTTTTCCCTGGCAAGTGTAGCTTTAGTCCTTTTCTTAGGCTTATAGGGTAAATACAAATCCTCAAGTTTTTGTTTTTCCCGGCATTGGGCAATTTGCCCGTAAAGTTCATCAGTCAGTTTACCTTGTTCCTTAATCGCCTTAAGTATGGTATCCTTTCTTTTTTCCAATTCAATATAATATTGGAGTTTTTCACTTATGTTTCTTACTTGTGTCTCATCAAGTCCACCTGTTTTTTCCTTTCTATATCGGGAGATAAAGGGAATCGTAGCACCGTCATTAAGCAACGATGTTGTATTCTCTATCAACGGTTTTGCTATACCCAAATCGCTCACTATATTTTTAATGATAGATTTTGTATTCAAAAGATTCTCTCCTCCATCCTTTTTAGCTTAGATCCGATAGATTATATATTTTACCATTCATAGCCAAAAAAGTTACCTAAATATTGTCGCGCGACAGTCTAACCCCATTATCCGTGAACAAAAGTTAGCTATTTACCCTTAAAACATGGACAAAAATATGGCACATTTAAGTACTAACGTAACCACGGAAATAAAAATTAGTTTAGAAAATTTGTTTCTAAAAACCAGAGGTTCTCTAATAATTTATCTATTTAAGTCTCTTAACGATTTACCTTGTTAGATACGAAGCTATTTAAGGGGGTAAATTCTATTAGACAGTAAATCCTGTAAGGAGTATTTCTGCCGTTTTGCCTTTGCAGAGGATTTTTGTCTCTCGCAGGATAAATATCTGATAGGATAGCCTCATTAAGCAGCAAGTATCTGATAAGACAAAGCCAAGTCCCGAGCAATCGGGATACGGAAAGCCACGGATCCGAATTAGAAGACAGAGGTCAAAGATCAGAGGACAGAAAACTTAAGAATTTATTCTGTTTTCTGTATTCTGTATTTTGCAAGTAAGGGATAGCCAGGTTGCCGAATTAAGAAAGGTGACCCGGTTTTTTGTTAGACGTTAGACGCAGATACACGCAGATCAAACGCGGATACACGCGGATTAAAGAGACGCGGATCAAGTGAAACCACAACTTATGGAGTGAAACAAACATGAGTTGTATATTTGAACTTAAGCCACGGACCAATATAGAAAGGGATACGTAGGAATAAATTAAATACTGGGCAATCTTCCTTAAATCTTAAGGGAAAAGGAGAAGAAGAGTGGCTTAGGCCTTAAGGAAGGTTATCTAATGTTAAAATAAATTGGGGTAAGGTTAACCGGAAAAATGTTATTGAAAACGTGAAAGGACAAAAAAAGGAGGAGCTAAGATGAAAAAGGCAATTTTATTGATGAGTTTATTAGGTACGTGCTTGATTTTGGTAAGTCATGTAACCCCGGTTTTAGGGCTTACGATAGGCGAAGAGGCTAATTTCTACTCGGCCCCGGTAATTAGAAGAGCCCCAGTCGAGGA
>JAGLUN010000093.1 GCA_023134705.1 Candidatus Omnitrophota bacterium
CCCGTTAGGGCATACGGGCAAATAATGCTAACTGCATTATTTGGGTTAAAAGCGTTATATCTTTGCTTTTATGGATTATAAAAACGTTTTAAATGAAAAACTTTTCTCAATAAATAGATCTCCTACCTTACAATTCACTTCTTTAGCGAAACAACTAAAAGCCGAAGGGAAAGATGTTATTAATTTTAGCGCCGGGGAACCAGATTTTGATACACCCCAGTTTATAAAAAGCGCTGCGAAAAAGGCGTTGGATAACGGCATTACGAAATACACTCCTTCTACCGGTTTTTTTGAACTCAAAGAGGCGATTGCTAAAAAACTTTCGATTGAGAATAGAATTAGTTGCTCTGCTGAAAATATTATCGTAACTGCAGGCGCGAAATTCGCGGTTTTCCTTGCGATTTTATCTTTGGTAAACGATGGTGATGAAGTAATTATCCCCTCACCTTATTGGGTAAGTTATCCGGAGATGGTAAAAATTGCTCGGGGTAAGATAAGAGTCTTGCCGGCGAAGAAAGAGAATAATTTTAAGATAACCTCTCAAGATTTAAAATCTGTAATAACTAACAAAAGTAAACTTCTTATTCTAAATTACCCCGCTAATCCCACCGGGATAACTTACACCAAAGATGAATTAGAAATGATATGGAGAGCTATCCAAGGGTTTGACCTATTTGTTTTAAGTGATGAAATCTATGAAAAAATCATTTTTGAGGATATTGAACATGTAAGTTTCGCATCTTTAGACGGAGCCGGCCAAAGGACTATTACTGTTAACGGGTTTTCTAAAAGTTATTCCATGACCGGTTGGCGTATCGGGTTTATGGCAGGCCCCCGGGAAATTATACAGGAAGCTTCCAAAATAGTGGATAATACGACTTCCTGCCCTAATTCTTTCGCCCAGAAAGCGGCTATAGGAGCATTAAAAAACAATAAAGATTGGTTTAAATTTATAAAAAGCACATTCCAGGAAAGGCGGGATTTAATCTATAACGGGATCCGGGGGTGTAAAAATATATTCCCTTTGAAAACTCAAGGGACATTTTATCTTTTCTGCGATATAAGTAGGACTAATTTGAGTTCGGTTGACTTTGCGTCCCGGCTTTTAAATGAACAATTAGTGTCAGTTATCCCTTCACCCGGGTTTGGTATTGAAGGATATGTAAGAATTAGTTTTTCTACCAGCCGGGAGAATATCGAAAAGGGTATTGCGAGAATTAAAAAGTTTGTAAGCAACATTTAGCCTTTACCGCGGATAAATACGAAAGAGTTAAAATAAGGAACAGGGGAAAGTATAATTATGGGTAAAACAGCCGCTGAAAAAATATTTTCTTCTCATGCCGGGAAATCTTTAAAAAGCAATGATGTGGCCGTATGCAAAGTTGATTTTTGTTTTTCTCAGGACGGAACTTCTTCCTTAGTTATAGATGCTTTAGAGAAATTTTCGGGTTCCATAAAAAGCCCTAAAAGATACGCGCAGTTTATTGACCATAGTGCTCCGGCTCCTAATGTAGGTGTTGCGAAAGTGCACGCACAAATGCGGAAATTTTCTTCAGAAAATCATAATTTACTGTTTGATGTTGAGTGCGGAATATCGCATCAATTAGTAATCGAAGAAGGCTTTGCTTATCCCGGAGTCCTTATTTTGGGTGCAGATTCTCATACTTCGACTTGTGGGACTCTGGGCGCGATAGGGGCAGGAGTAGGCTCTACTGATTTAGCGGTCGTTCTGGTCACCGGGAAAAATTGGTTTAAAGTTCCTTCAACATATAAAATAGTTATAAACGGCGAATTGCCCCGGGGAGTTTTCAGTAAAGATGTCATCCTTTATATTATTCATAAGTTGACGGCAAACGGAGCGACTTACAAATGTGTGGAATTCAGCGGGGGTACTATAGACAAATTTTCTTTAGAATCGCGTCTTACCATAACGAATATGAGTATTGAGTTTGGAGCGAAATGCGGTTTTATTGCGCCGGATAAAAAAGTTTTTAACTATCTCAAAAAAATCGGAGTAAAAAAGTATAAGCCGGTTTACTCTGACAGCGATTGTATTTATGAAAAAGTTGTTGAAATCGATATATCCGGTCTTTCTCCTTATGTAGCTCGGCCTCACACTGTGGATAACGGAGTTCCTGTCGAGAAAATCGAAGGGACTCTTATAAATCAGGCCTATATCGGAACCTGTACGAATGGCCGGTTAGAAGATCTTAAGATAGCGGCAAAGATCCTAAACGGGAAAAAAATTCATCCTGAGATTAAACTTTTTGTTGCTCCGGCATCAAAAAGAATTTTTTATTCCGCGTTGAAACAAGGAGTTATAAAAATTTTGGTGGAAGCAGGAGCGATAATCCTTCCTTGCGGGTGCGGTCCCTGCGTGGGAACGCATCAAGGTGTACCAGCTGATGACGAAGTAACAATTTCGACAGCTAATAGAAATTTCAAAGGACGAATGGGTAACCCTAAAAGTTTTATATTTTTAGCCTCTCCTGCGACTGTGGCAGCATCAAGTATTGCCGGTAAGATAACCGATCCCAGAAAGTATCTAAGCTAAATTTGTACTTATGGAATTTTTTAAAAGAATTGTCCGTATTGAATTCGCGCAGATAACTTATGTTTGTACTTTACACTCCATAAGTTGTGCGCTTTTGGTAGTTTTGTGTTACGTAAAGCCTGGAGAAGGTCCTTTGTGTTGCTTAGGACCGATTCGACTAAATTCGTAAATGGATTTAGTCTCTATTAAGGAGAAGAATTATGATTGATATGAGTACCCTTCTAAAAATGACAATGAGTGAAAATGCGAGTGACCTTCATATTACAGTGCATGCCCCGCCGATAATAAGAGTAGATGGCAACCTCATTTATACAAAATTAGATTCTTTATCTCCCGATGAAACAAAAGCATTAATTTATAGCATATTGACTGATGATCAAAAAGCTATTTTTGAAACGGACAAAGAGTTAGACTTTTCTTTTTCTGTTCCGGGATTAGACAGGTTTCGTGTGAATATACATTATCAAAAAGGAGGGGTAGAAGCGGCATTACGGCGTATTCCTCAAGAGATTCCTAAGATAGAGGAATTAGGACTTCCGATGATAGCCTACAGTTTAATAAGAAAACCTAACGGTTTAGTCCTACTTACCGGTCCTACCGGTACGGGCAAAAGTACGAGTTTAGCCTCTTTAGTCGATATTGTTAATGCGGAAAGAGAGGAAATAATTATTAGTATTGAAGATCCTATCGAGTTTTTTCATAAGAGCAAAAAAAGTGTAATAAAACAACGCGAAGTTCATGTTGATACCCATTCTTTCCCAGAGGCTTTACGGCGTGCTCTGCGACAGGATCCGAATGTTATAATCGTAGGCGAAATGCGTGACTTAGAAACAATATCTACAACCTTAACTGCTGCGGAAACCGGACATTTAGTCCTGGCCACTTTGCATACCCCTGATGCTCCGCAGACAGTACAGAGGATAATCGATGTTTTTCCTCCTTATCAGCAAAAACAGATACGAGTTCAGCTTGCTGATTGCCTACAAGCAGTAATTTCTCAATTGCTTTTACCCCGTGCAAACAAGAAAGGACGGGTATTAGCTACGGAGGTAATGGTTGGAACTCCGGGAATACGAAATTTAATAAGGGAAGGGGAAATAGCACAAATCCCTTCGTTGATTCAGATGGGAGCGCAGCATGGAATGCATACAATGGATAAATGTTTAAAAGAATTATGCAAAAAAGGCGTAATTGATCGGGAGGCAGCTTTAAGCAAAGTCAAAAACGTAATGGAGTTTGAAAACCTGTAAGACGGTAGACGCAGATTCCCGCAGATAGAAGAAACGCAGATATACGCAGATAGATATAAACGCAGTGCCAAAATTTATATAGAAATTCCAAATTACAAGCACCTCCGCCACTGTAATAAATCTTATTTAGGCGGATCCGCCTCTGGCGGAAAATTCCAATTTTCAGATGCATAAAACATCAATATTCTTAATGTTGTTTAGAATTTTGGTCATTGATGTATTGAAATTTATTTGTTAACTTGTTAACTTAAGAAATGGCCAAAGTAGAAAAGGTCAATGGGCTGATGTCTGTAGTCTGTAGAATAAATTAGGTGTCAATTAGTTTTAGGGGTAGTTATGAAGTTTGAGGGGCAAGTTTTTAAATTTGGAGATAATATTAATACTGATTTTATAATTTCGGGAAGATATAAATTCTCAATTACGGATATGAAGAAACTTTCGATTCATCTTTTTGAAGATATAAGGCCTGATTTTTATCAGGAGATTATTCCTGATAAATCTATAATTGTAGGGGGGGAGAATTTCGGTTTAGGTTCTTCCCGGGAGCAAGCTCCCTGGGTGATAAAAGAAGCAAAAGTGCTTTGTGTGATTGCCAAAAGCTTCGCGCGTATTTTTTACAGGAATTCGTTTAATATCGGCTTGGCTTTGATTGAAGCGGATACTGACTTGCTGGAAGAAAAAGATCATATCGTGGTTAATTTAGATAAAGGAACGATAACAAATTTAACCCGAAAAAAAGATATAAAATTCCCTCCTTTTGAAAAATTCAGAAAAGATTTTATAAAAAATAAAGGAGTTATCCGTTATCTTAAAAAATATAAAAATTTTAAGATAGAGGATATCTAGAAAAGTAGAAAAAAATAGCCACCAAGTTACAAAGACATAAAAGAACAAATAGTCCGCCAAAAGGCGGATCCGCCGGAGGCGGAAAATAAATAGAAATAGATAGAGATAGATAGAAATACAATTGTAATGAAACAAAATATTTCTATGTATTTCGCGAAGCACATTTCAATGTATTTCATGAAGTATATTTCACGAAGTATATTTCTACAAATTTCAATT
>JAGLUN010000094.1 GCA_023134705.1 Candidatus Omnitrophota bacterium
TTCAAATGCATTTTTCCGGTTAAGGAAGGTAAAGGAATGAAAAATATATTTTTTATTGCGGTTGCTGTTACTTTGTTTGCTTTTCCTGCTTACGCTCAGAAGATTAGCGTTGTTTATACCGGTAACTCTTACGCTTCACTTTATCCCTGCGGGCACTGTCCGGATAATGTGGGAGGCGGTTTAACGCGCCGGGCCGCGTTAATAAAAAATTTGAGAACAGAGAAAGGAGTTATTTTAGTGTTGGATGCCGGTAATTTTACCGCGGGCAGCCCTCTTGATGAGTTCAAGACAAATGAGAAATTAGATAAAAAAAGAACAGAGTATTATTTAAAAACTATGGAAAAGATGGGTTATGATTTCGTTTGCTTGGGGAAAGACGATTTCATTTTTGGCCTGGATTTTTTAAAAAAGAATATAAAGAAATATAAATTAAATTTTGTATCTTCTAACCTCAAGATAAAGGGAATAAAGCCGTATTTAGTGAAAAAGATTAAAGGCAAAAAAATAGCTATTTTAGGTTTAACCCCTGATAGCGGATTAAATGAATTAGGCATAGCTTTTTATAATTACAGGGAAGCTTTAGAAAAACAGATTTCCCGTTTAAAGGACAAGGTTGATTTAATTATGCTTGTTTCCAATATGGAAGACGAGGTTAATAAAGATATAGCTAAAAGTTTTCCCCGGATAAAAATAATTGTTTCCTCAGGCTATGGTGCTTCCACGTCTTTTTATGATTTACAAGAGGATGTGCCGATATTCAAATCTTCTTATCAAGGCCGGGATTTAAGAGTAATATCTTTACAGTTTGATAATAAAGATTTAGTGAACTGGGAGTTTGCAAAAAATGATTTAGGGAAAGATTTAGAGGAAGAAGAGGAAATTAAGAAAATTATTCCCGTTTGTTTCTCCGATAAAGATTGCGATCCTAAAGGTTTAGATCTGGCAAAATGTGTTAATCCGGCGGCGCTGAACGCTTCCTGTGTTATTTTACAGCAGTCTTCGATGCCTGTCACTTTGATAACCATTCCCGATTGTGTTTTTTGTCCTACCAAATTCAGCGAAGATTTCTTAAAACAGCAGTTAGGCGGGATAAATTTTAACAGGCTTAATTATAAAAGTAAACAAGCAAGGGATATCCTTAGTAAATACCGAATAGATACCCTGCCGATTTTTATTTTCCCCGAAGAGATCGGGAAGAAAAAAGCTTTTAAGCAGCTTTCCGGGTTTCTAAGAAGAAGCGGTAGTGAATATGTTTCAAAGAAGGAACTTTCCGGAGTGTTCCTGTTTTTAGAAAGGGAATATATCTCTAATCGTGTTGATGTGTTTGCCAGTTTATACGACGATAATTTACATTCTGTCCTGGGTAGGTTAAGGCAGATATGTGAAAATTATTCCTTATCTTTAAATTTTCACCCTTTCGCTTTCAAGAAAGACGGAGTTTTTATCGCTAAGGGAGGCATCCCGGAATTAGAGGAGATAGAAAGGTTGATCGTTTTAAAACAGCTTTACCCTGACAAATTTTGGGATTATCTTATTGCCAGAACAAAAAATGTCCGGAGTTCCTGGTGGCCATTGCTTTTTGAAGAGATGCAAATGGATTATCGAAAAGTAAAAGACTTTCTTGAGAAGAATCCGGCTGATTCATTCCTGGAAGAAGAGTGTAACCTTTCGGTTGATTTAGGCGTGAATAACGGCATTGGGATTCTCATCGGGAATAAAATGCTTTTTAGAATTCTTTCGATAGAAGGTAAAGAACTGGAAGATTTATTAAATTATGCAGAGAAGGAATTCGGTTCACCTGAGAACAAAAGAGAACTGAGAGAGTGATCTGGTTAATTCGTGTCCACCGGGCATTCGCAGATTAAAGCAAATTGTTTGATGTGTGCAAACTGGAGTTTTTAAGATGAATATTGCTGTTGTAGGTTTACAATGGGGTGATGAGGGTAAGGGGAAAATAATTGATTATTTATCCAAAGATACGGATATCATTGTGCGTTTTCAGGGAGGGAATAATGCCGGGCATACGGTGGTAATCGGCCGGAAAAAATTTATTTTTCATATTATTCCTTCCGGTATATTGCGGAAAAATAAAATATGCCTTATCGGTAATGGAGTCGTTATTGATCCGAAAGCCCTGATTGACGAGATAGCTTATTTGAGAAAACAGG